>JAHJFH010000026.1 GCA_018824925.1 Thermoplasmatota archaeon | reverse complement strand
GGTTGTTTTTTAATAAAATAGAATTTGATGGTATTTAGTTTTGTTTGACGATCAGTATAGACTACTTCTGCATCGGCCATAGCGGTCATACAGCGGGGACACCAGTTCACCGGAAATTTTCCTTTGTAGATATGGCCCATATGGTATAGTTTAATGAATGATATCTGGGTGATACGTCGATAATATTCTGCGTTGGTCTGATAATAGATTGTTGGATCCATGCTTTCTCCCAGGCGGATAAACTGGGAGATCATGGTTCTAATATTTTGTTCGGCAAACTCTGAGCACAGTTTTGTGAATTCATGACGCTCAATGTCTTTACGAGTGATGTTGAGTTTTCGTTCAACCCGTTCCTCAATGGGGATACCGTTGACATCAAAACAAAGGGGATAAAAAACATTGAAACCACGCATACGTTTGTATCGAGCCGCAAAATCAATGTGGGTATAATGAACCGCATGACCTGCGTGTAGGGGTCCTGATGCATATCGCGGTGGGACATCAATGCTATACGGTGGTTTCTTGCTCGTAAAATCGAAATGATAGACACCTGAATCCTGCCAGTGCTGCTGCCATTTTTTCTCAATACTGAATTGATCGTACGCTGTCATACTCTCACAAAGACATCCTAATATGTTGTAGGGGGCAAATGATTTTTTTCTTATAAACGTTATCGCACCAGCATTCCCATAATTTTATAATTTCAATCTAGATACCAGTTACGGATGCGATCCTTGTTCCTTCAGGAGGGTTTTCCGTGGCCCAAGCAATAGCGCATATACTTGCTGAGAAACAAAAAGAAATATCTGTAGCAGAATTCTTTGAACGCAATAAACATATCCTTGGTTTTGGCAACCCCACCCGTGCTCTTGTCACTAGTGTAAAAGAAGGGGTGGATAATGCTCTTGATGCCTGTGAAGAGGCAGATATTCTCCCAGAAATAGTGGTAGAAATCAAAAACCATGAGGATAACGAATGCAAAATCACTATCGAGGATAACGGTCCTGGTATCGTAAAAAATCAGATTAAACATATTTTTGGTCGTCTCCTCTATGGATCTCGTTTTCATGCGATACGTCAGAGTCGTGGTCAACAAGGAATTGGTATATCCGCAGTCGTCCTTTATGGGCAATTAACCACAGGAAAACATGCAACAATTTCATCTAAAATTCAGGATGACCGACCTGCTAACCTCATGGAACTTGCGATTGATACCAATAAAAATCGAGCAGAGGTAATCCGATCAGCAATTGATCATTGGGACAAACCATCAGGAACCCGCATAGAGGTGAGTATTGTTGCTGATTACAAACGTGGCCGACGATTTGTCTATGAGTATCTTCAGAGTATCTCTATAGTTAATCCCCATGCTCAAATCATTTTTCGAGAACCAGATGGTACAGAACATGTGTTTGAACGCACCACCGATGCCCTCCCACGGAAAAGTATAGAGATTAAACCCCATCCCTATGGCGTTGAACTCGGTACGCTCATCAAAATGGCAAAAAACTCTAAATCCCGGAAACTCACCTCATTTCTTAAAAGCGAGTTTAGCAGCATGGGTGATCGTACAACCATCGCGGTTTGTGAAAAAGCCGGTATTGACAAAAACCTTAATCCCAAGGAAATGACCCGAGATCAATTCCAGGTATTACACCGAGCCTTCAAAAAAGTAAAAATCATGGCACCCTCCACAGAATGTCTCTCACCCATAGGAGAAACCCTCATCAAACGTAGTTTAAAACATGAAACCCAAGAAATATCACCGGAATTTATCATTACAGCCTCACGCCCTGCCTCAGTCTATACAGGAAACCCCTTCCAAGTCGAAGTCGGTATCGTCTACGGCGGTAACCTCCCAAAAGATACCTCAGTAAAACTCCTCAGGTTTGCAAACCGTGTACCCCTGCTTTACCAACAAGGCGACTGTATATCAACCCAAGCTATTGCCTCCATTGATTGGCGTCGCTATGGTCTTGACCAACCCTCTGGAAAAGGTACTCCCTCAGGACCTGCTATTTTTATGACCCATGTTTCATCAACCCAAATACCCTTTACCTCAGAAAGCAAAGAAGCTATCGCTGACATTCCCGAAATCGAAAATGAGATTAAACTCGCGTTTCGAGAATGTGCACGGAAAGTCCAAAGTCATATTCATAAAAAAGTCCGACGGCAAAAAACCCGAGAAAAATTTGAGTTAATTACCAAAATACTCCCAGAGATAGCTAAAAAATCTGCACATATGCTGGGCAAACCCATACCTTCTCTTGATGCCGTTATCACTAAAATCATGGATGTAATCTGGATTGAGGACCTTATCGAATATGAAAAACGTGATATCCTTCCGATACAAACCACACTCTTTTCAGAAGGTGAGGAACAGAAAACACCCTCTCCTTGGGTCACGAAAAGCACCCTTCTTGTGGTTAATTATAAGAATCGACCACAGAAATTCATACTCTATGCCCTCATCCCTGAAGATGCGAAGATTACATCGATACGCCCTGAGCCAAAAAAGATTACGTCCCGCTATATTAAATGGCAATTGGAAAATATCCAACCTGCCAAAAAAATCGATGTTTATTTTGAGCTGCTTGGGCTTGATAAAGGCGATTTTGATGAAAATGATTTATATGTTGAAAATATCAACCCAAATTATGTGATTGGTGCAGATAAATGGGAGGGAGAATAACATATGACGAACAATTCAAAACAAGTTATCGACCGCATTGATAAGATAGCAACCGGTGTCTATACCAATCTCATTCAGGCAGAGATACCCCGATTAGAACTACCCACACGAACCAAAGCCAATATCAAATTTGATGATAACCTCAGTGTCTGGAAATATGGTTCAAACACGACCGAACGATCCGCAAAAACTCTCGATGGCGCCTACATGATGCTTCGAACCATGTATATGGTCGATTTTATCAAAGATATGATCAAAGCCAATAAATCATCCACACTTCGAGAAATGTATTACATTTCTGAAGGGTGGGACTTAGCGAAATTTCATTCACAGCCTGAATCTGATTCACTCGCGGAGGATCTTGAGGTGATAACGCATTGTATGCGGGAGGACTTCAAACTTCGTCCTGAGGAGGATGGTGCTCGGGTTATTGGAAATCTCACAATTTCAGAGGTAACACGAAACAAAACAAAAAAAATTATCCACTGTCAGGATGATGTCGGGGATTCAGGATATTCAATCCCCTATAATGTTGATCCAGAAAAAATAGCTATTAAGAAGGCAGATGCAGATTTTATCCTCGCGATTGAAACGGGTGGTATGTTTGATCGATTGGTAGAAAATGGGTTTGACACCTCAAATCGTTCTATTCTCGTACATTTGAAAGGACAACCCGCACGATCAACCCGACGATTCATAAAAAGATTACATGAGGAACTCAAACTACCTGTTTTAGTGTTTACGGATTGTGATCCCTGGAGCTACCGGATTTTTGGTAGTGTTGCCTATGGGGCAATCAAAACGGCGCATATCTCAGAGTATTTAGCAACACCGGGTGCACTCTATCTAGGAGTCACTCCATCAGATATAGAGAATTATAAGCTCCCCACAGATGTGTTAACAAAAGAAGATATTAGTGCATTGAAAAGTGAGTTATCAGACCCACGCTTTCAGGATCCATTCTGGAAACAAGAAATTAAACTCCAATTAAGTATTAAAAAGAAGTCTGAGCAGCAGGCCTTAGCAAAATATGGATTGGACTATGTAACTGACACATATTTACCCGAAAAACTTGCAATGATGGGTATAACTAAAAAATAGGGCACATGATCGTAATTATTTTACATGCCAGAGATCCTCTGGTGGAATCATCTGATATCGAAAATTAATGATCTGATTTTCATCGATAGAAACATAGGTTCTGCTGTAGATACCGCCCTCGGAGCCACGTGGATAGGTAAAATCAAACATACGTTTTCCCTGATAATATTGTGGTTTTTTCTGCTGTTTTTTCAACTGAAGCAGTTTCATTACCTCGGGTAGGAAATGATAAACCAGGGTGAATATGATGAATAAAATAAGGAGGGCAATACCGCTGTAGAGCCATTGTTCCATGGACATCCCCGCCCATGTATTTGACAACCCTAGAAAATATACACCAAGAGCCACAATTCCAACCCATACTGCATATATCAAGGCTATAAGGATTAACATTATAGTTAAAAATAGAGGGAAGTTGGTTCGCATTAGTGAAATGAAGGGGAGTTTTATACGTGCCATTATAATTACTGTAATGAAGCATTAGGTATGAATATTTTTATATTTTTCTATTTTTATCTCATTTTAAAGCATAATTTTTTATGAATTAGAGATACTGAAGCAAAAATTAGATAAGTATGTAGCTGGTTGAGAAACATGGAGGTCTTATATGAACTTACGAAACATAGCCATATTTTTCATACTTATGACACTTCTTAGCGGTAGTACTATATTCACGGGTGAAGGATCCATTGTAGAATTGGACCCAATGTATACTACCACCGGACTGGTGTTGTCAACAACATTGTATGTCGGTGGAGATGGACCCGGAAATTATTCCTCCATTCAAGCAGCTCTTGACAATGCCACAGAGGGACAGATAGTATATGTGTATAATAATTCATCACCTTACTATGAAAACCTTTTCATAACAAAATCACTTTCTCTAATTGGGGAGGATCGAGAATCAACCATAATCGATGGAAAAAATGAAAACCATGTCATTACCATTTCAGCGGATACCGTAAAAATAACAGGTTTTACGGTACAATATGGTGGGCATTATTGGAGCAAAATCGGTATAAAAGTAACAGGATCTGATACGATCCTTGATGACCTGTTAATCATCCATAATGCCAATGGAATCTACATCCAGGGTGGCTATAACACAACGATCCGGAATACCATCATCACCCAAAATGTCTATCATGCAATACGTCTTGAATATACAGCATATAATCATATCTACAACAACATAATCACAAATAATGACAATGGTATCTACCTATGGGAATCTATGGAAAATAGCATTCATGATAATATTTTAAATAATAATAAATGGGAGGGGATTATTATTGGAAAATATAGTGATGGTAACCATATTTATCACAATGATTTTCTGGGGTTCCCTGTAGAACATGCCTATGATTTATCAAATAATACCTGGGATAATGGATACCCCAGTGGTGGTAATTATTGGCAGGATTATCACGGTGTTGATGAAAACGATGACGGCATCGGTGATACTCCCTATAGTATCCGTGGGCCTTCAGCAACAGATAATTATCCTCTTATGCGACCACTGCATTATACGCCCCCTGAATTTGATCTTGCAATTTCCGGTGGTATCGGTCTTACTATTCATATTGCGGATCTTCGAAATATAACGCTTACCCCATTATTTGTTCGAATTGAATGCAACTATTCCTATCCATTTCGATCACTTCTAAATCACAATGGAACAGGCTTTACCCACAAATATGATACTTTCATAAGTAATAATGAAGAGCTTACCTACAGGAGTATGTCTCCAGTATTATTTGGTTTTGGAACGGTTACAGTTACGGTAATTGTTGACACACTTATGACAATTGAGAAAAAACTGGTAATAAGCGTCTTCGTACTCCCACCCTAACCGAGTCTACAGTTATGGTTTCTGTAGAAATGCGATAAGCTGATCAAGCGCACGACCACGATGCGAGACCAGATTCTTTTCAGAAATCGTCAGTTCAGCAAAGGTTCTAACATCTCCATTGGGAACAAAAATGGGGTCATAACCAAAACCATGGGATCCACGTTTTTCTTGAGATATTACACCAGAGCATTCCCCATTAAAAAGATGTATGCTGTCTTTTCCATCATAATAACCATAGACTGATCGAAAGATGGCTTGACGATTTTTATATTGGTTCATAAGTTGGAGTATACCACCAAGTCCCAGAGTGAAATAGACAAATTTCGAATAGACACCAGGAAAGCCCTTGAGGGCGGTGATAAACAACCCTGCATCCTCGAGTATGAAGGGTTTGGAAAAGGATGCTTTGACATGATTGAGTCCATATGTTGCGACCTCTTCAAGGGTATCTGCTTGGAGTTCGGGGTACCCAAGGTCTTTCTGAAGTATGGTATAGTTAAGAGGCTTGAGTTTTTCCTGTAGTTCTATGACTTTTCCTTCATTACCGGTGATGAAATAAAGGGTTTTCATCGGTATCGTCCTCGTTTCACAATTTCATGTATTTTCTGTTCCACGGCTTTACTTTTTCCAGTATAATGGGTTCTGTAGCCGTCCATCACCCAAGAAAAACAGTGTGTTTTTTGAGAGTGAGTTGATTCAAAGGCTTCCATGAGTACATGAAGATCAACTCCTTTTGCCTCAAGTTCTGTTGTTTTGCTCCCTAAACCAAAATCGATGAAAAAGATTTGAGTATCTTGATAGATCATATTAGAGGTAGTGATATCACCATGGATGAGATCATGGTTGTGAAGCATGGCAATATTTTTACCAATTTTTTGACATATTGTTTCCAGTACCGAGTTTTCTAGGTTGTTAAGTATGTCTTTGATCCGTGGTCCACTGAGATATTCAAGGAGGAGTATACCATTTTTCTGGTCGATATCATAGATAAGGGGGACGGGGACACCTGCAGATCGTGCTTCGATAATAAGTTTTGCTTCTTCTTTCGTTCGATAGGTAATGAGCGGGGTATCGATTTCTTTGATGCGATATGATTTTGGGATACGTTGTTTTTGTACCGCGGGGAGGTTATGGTAGGTGGTTTTGGTAAGGATTGCCTCAGCACCCTGATAAATGATGTTGTTAGGCATACCAGGTTACCTCCACCATGTCGGTTCGATAGCGTTGGTTTATCTTACTTTGTTTGATGGTCATGGTATGTCCATGGATATGCATAACATATCCAAGCCAGGCAATCATTGCTCCATTGTCAATACAGAGGTCTTTACGGGGGACAAAGAACTGGGCATGTCGTTCATCGGCCATGGTTTTTACCATGTCACGTAAGCGTGTATTACTCGCAACACCACCGCCAAGGAGAACCTGTTTTTTTTCGGTATGGGCCATGGCACGTTCGGTCACCTCAGTTAAAGCAGCAAAGGTGGTTTCTTGTATGGAATAACAGATGTCTTTGAGGGGTTTATGGCGGGAGATATATTGTTGTGCGCCGGTAAGTAATCCTGAGAAGGCGACATCCATTCCTTTTATAGTGTATGGGAGGGGGTAGTAGGTGGTGCCTTGTTGGGCGAGTGTCTCTATTTTCGGTCCAGCGGGAAACGCGAGGTTAACATATCGACCAAATTTATCTAAGCAGTTCCCGATACCGATGTCGAGTGTTTCTCCAAATACCCGGTATTTTCCTTCAGCAAATCCGATGATTTGGGTGTTTGCTCCTGATACATAGAGAAGAATGGGGTTGGTACAGGCAGGTATAGTGCCGCGACCGATTTCAAGATGGGCTACACAGTGGTTGACACCAATAAGTGGTTTGTTTAGGGTAAGGGCAAGGGCACGAGCAGCGGTAGCTGCTGTGCGGAGACAGGGGCCAAGTCCAGGTCCTTGTGAGAAACTGATAAGGTCGATATCAGGGAGGGTTAGGTGAGCGTGGGTGAGGGCTTCTTTGATTATTTGATCAGCGTAGGTGACATGATGGTTGGCGGCTTCTCGGGGGTGTATACCTCCCTGTGGTGGTTGGTAGGTATGGATGATGTTAGCAAGTACGTTGCAGTGTTTTTTTTCGTTGGTGATTATGCCAACGCCATAGCTATGAGCGGTTCCTTCGATACCAAGGCATATCATTGATTTCGATTACTCCATAGTTGGGAAAAAAAGCAAGGGTGTTTGAAGTATTTGTAGCTATCGTTTAGAGGGTGATTCCGATGGTGATTGTGAGGTCGTCGATAGTCCAAGTCTTTGTGGTTCCTTTGGGTCTTTTTGTAAGGGTGATTGTGTGTGATCGGGTTTCTGTGCTGATATGTGCGAGCCAGGGGGTAATGAGTGGTTCTTTTTCAGGGGGGAGTTGGAGTTCTGTAGTGATTTGTTGTTCTACTTCGAGGTTTTGATCTTTGCGCATGGATTGTATGCGTCTGATGATTTCTCGGGCGAGTCCTTCGGCCTCTAGTTCTGGGGTGAGTGTTGTATGGAGGATGATGGTTTTGTTTTCGAGTTCGGTGAGGGCGATATCAGGTTTTGGTTCTTCGACGAAGGTGAAATCGTCTTTGGTGAGGGTTATGGTTTGTGTGTTGATAGTGAGGATTATTTTTTTCTTGGTTTCGAGGGTGGTGGTGAGGGTGTGTCGGTCCATGGTAGTGAGGGTGTCAGTGATGGGTTTGGCGAGTTGTTTGTATTTTGGTCCCAGTATGGAATAGTTGGGTTTGGCATAGTGTCGCATGAAGGGATGTAGTGTGGTGTGAAATGTTATGGTTTTGACATTGAGTTCATCTTTCAGAAGATCAAGGAGGGGGGTAAGCTGTTTTTGGGTGGTGGTTTTGCAGATGATGGTGGCTTCTTTAAGGGGGTAGCGGACTTTGATGCCGATTTTTGAGCGGAGTGCACGGCCTGCTTCAACGAGTTCGCGGATTTGCTGCATAGCGTTTTCGAGCGAGGTATTGATAAAAATATAGTTGGTTTGTGGGTAGTCGCAGAGGTGGATACTTTCAGGCATGGCTGGTGTTTTAAGGTTTTGGTATATTTCTTCGGTGATGAAAGGTATGAAGGGGGCAAGGGTTTTGGTTAACCCAAGGAATATGTCGTAGAGGGTGTGGTAGGCGGCGCGTTTGTCAGCGGTTTGTTGTTCTTCCCAGAGGCGTTTTCGTGAGCGGCGGAGATACCAGTTGCTGAAGTCTTCGATGAGGAAGCTTTCAAGGTCTCGGGCTGCTTTGTGGGTTTCAAAGGTATCAAAATAGTTGGGGATGCGTGAAAGGAGGCTGTGGAAGCTGCTGAGTATCCATTGATCAAGGAGTGGTCGTTGGTCGATGGGTGGTGGGGTGTCTTCAGGTGTGAAGGCATCGAGGATGGCATAGGTGGCAAAGAAATTGTAGGAGTTCCAGAGGGTGAGGATGAATTTTCCGAGGGTGTCTTTGACTGCGTCTTCATAGAAGCGGGTGGAGTTCCAGGGTGCATTGGCGGAGAAGAGGTACCAGCGGAGGGCATCAGCGCCTTCGTTATCAAGGATGATGGTGGGGTCGACATAGTTTTGTTTGCTTTTACTCATTTTTTGGTTATCTTTATCGAGGACGAGACCAAGGGTAAGGACGGTTTTGTAGCTGGGTTGGTCAAATAAGAAGGTGGATATGGCAAGGAGTGAGTAGAACCATCCACGGGTTTGATCGAGGGCTTCGCTGATGAAATCAATGGGGAAGTTTTGTTTGAATTCGTTTTGGTGTTCGAAGGGGTAATGCCATTGGGCAAAAAATGAGCTGCCAGAGTCATACCAGCAGTCAATAACTTCTTTTTCACGGGTCATGGTGCTGTTGCATTTGGGGCAGTGGAGTATAAGTGTGTCGATATAGGGTTTATGAAGTTCGTAGTCTTCGGTGAAGTTTTCGCTGAGTTCCTTTAGTTCTTGGATGCTGCCGATGCAGAGTTGATGGTGGCATGTTGGGTCGTTACAGGTCCAGATTGGCAGGGGTGTTCCCCAAAATCGATCGCGGGAGAGTGCCCAGTCTTTGACATCACGGATGAAGTCTCCGAATCGGCCTTGTTGAAGATGCGGGGGGAACCAGTGAATTTGGTTATTATTTTTGATGAGTGATTCTTGGACTTTTGTCATGGCGATAAACCATGATTCAAGGGCGTAATAGAGGAGGGGGGAGTCGCACCGCCAGCAGAAGGGATATTCGTGAGCATAGGCTTTTTGTCCTTCCAGCATGCCGCGTTCATCGAGATATTCTATGATGCTGGGGTCTGCGTCTTTGACAAATTGTCCTGCCCAGAGAGTGACTTCTTTGGGAAAGGTGCCATCGAGTCTGACGAGCTGAACGACGGGGAGATCATAGGTACGGCCGACAGTATAGTCATCTTCACCAAATGCGGGGGCGATATGGACGATTCCTGTTCCATCGTCCATGGTAACAAAATCTGCGAGAACAATATACCAGCCTTTTTTTGAATAGGGTGCAAAATCAAAGAGTGGTTCATAGGGAGTATGTTCGAGTTCTTTTCCTTTGAAACTGTCAAGGAGTTCATATTCCTGGCCTTTAAGGATGTATGCGGCTCGTTCTTCAGCAAGGATGATGACCTGGCCATTATAACGGATTTTGAGGTAGTTTTTATTGGGATGGACTGCAAGGGCGACATTGGAAAGCAGTGTCCAGGGGGTGGTTGTCCAGGCGAGGAAGTAGGCATCCTCGTTTTTAAGTTTAAATTTTACAAAAATGGAGGGTTCTTCAATGGTTTTGTATCCTTGTGCCATTTCATGGGCTGAGAGGACGGTACCACATCGGGGGCAGTAGGGGACGACTTTATGGCCTTTGTAAAGGAGTTTTTTTTCCCAGGCTTGTTTTAATGACCACCAGACCGATTCAATATACTCATTTTTTAGGGTGATGTACGGATGATCCATGTCAAGCCAAAAGCCAATACGCTGCGTCATGTGAACCCAGGCGTTTTCATATTTGAATACACATTTTTTACATTCTTCATTGAATGCGGTGACCCCATATTTTTCTATACCTTGTTTATCTTCTAGACCAAGGTTTTTTTCAACCTCGATTTCAACGGGGAGGCCATGGGTATCCCAACCTGCTTTCCGTAGGATATAATGGCCATGCATTGCTTGGTAGCGTAGTATAAGGTCTTTCATGACGCGGGTGAGGACATGGCCGGGATGTGGCATGCCATTTGCAGTTGGTGGGCCTTCAAGGAAGACAAAGGGTGGTTGTCCTTTTCGTTGATCGATGGATTTCTGAAAAATGTTCTGTTGTTGCCAAAATGTTAGTATTTTTTTTTCAATGGTGCGGGGTGAATATTTCTGTGGTGGTGTCTGAATCATGCGTGTATCACCAGATATTGTAGTGTCTTTTTCTTCTGAGACGCTCACGTAATGGCAAAAACCTGTTAAAATGGTTTTCGTCGTAAAATTAGTATTGTGTGATGTATGATATCAAATAAATAATAGATAAAGAAAAAAAAGGGAGGGGTTAGTGTATGAAGTGAAAGGGTGTTTTTTGGATGGTTATGGTTTAGAATCCGTCGATATGTTCGCCCATGCGGTTGGAGAATTCATCGTGTGCGAGTTGCATATCGCAGATGATATCGCGTAAGAGTTTATCTATGTGGTCGCTGTGGAATTCTTTGATTCCATCGATGTCGGAGTAGAGTTTTCCGACAAATCTCCCCTCATTTCTATGAATTTCTACATCATAAAGTATTTCCTCTATGCTCTCATCCCTCCGTTAGTGAAATACTATAAAAAAAATGGGATATATTAATTTTTTGTAGGGTGATTGGTTATTGGTGTATGGTTGTTTTTTATTGACGATTTTTGTAGTGTGGTGGATGCGTGGTATTATTTAAATATTAATACGTCAATAAACGTATTTATCGTCGACAAAATTATATACTTCTTAGATTAATTGATTACTGTGATATGTGTTATGGTTCATTACATATGTATTCAATGTAAAACCCGGTTTGATCAACGATTTCGCTGTTGTCCCTTATGTCAGGGTCATCTTGTTAATGTTGATCTTCAGGTTTAGCAACACCACTCCCTTCCTAGGCGGGTTGATTTCAGATTATCCCCGGGGATCAGCCCGTTATCCCCCGTATTATGATAAATTATTTTTTTTTCTTAATTTCTGGTGGTGAACTTTCTGTGTTTAGTACTTCGTTATATCTGAGGATTTCATCCATTCCCGAAGAAATACCGATGCGTAACATCCTTTGTCTAATGAAAATGATAAATTAAGGGTATATTTGCCATTATGAAGAGCATCAGGGCGGTGGGATACCTGTAACTCTTTGACGGATGTGTAGATTGCTCGACGTGTACCCGAGGAGGATAAAAAGGGGATATCTGAAATGATGAAGTGGTGTGGTTCTAATCCTTCCTGATCAATGATGTGACGTTCTATTTCCCCCATTTCCCCTTCAGCAAACCTGGTTGAATTTCCAAAGAGAAGGCCGCTGACCCGGGCGTGGTTTTTTTCGATTTGTCGGTTTACTTTGGTAAGGTTTTCTGTGGTTACCTGGATTGATTCCTGGTGATGTGGTGGTTGTTTGACTGGGAGGACGATGTCACCGATCAGGGCCTGATGTATGGGAAGCTGTTTTTTGAGTCGTTGACTGATCATTTGGTTGAATAAATAGGATTGGTAGGCATTGATAAACATGAGGAGGAGGTTTTTGGGGAGAACCTGTAGCGCATCTACATAAGAAGTGGGGTTTTGAACAAGACTTGAGAGCAATGCTCGTTCATAGCGAAAGCTTCGGGGAAACTGGTTAAGGGCGTGTAAAAAATCGTGTGAGTCCCGTAAATCGTTTCGGATGGTCTGTATGTGGGGGTCCTCTTGTGGAAATGCGGTTGATAGATAGCTCATGACCGCTGCGGTGATATCGCCTTGTGTTAGGTGTTTTCCAATAAGGTGGGTAATGGGTCTGATGCCACCAAATCGTTGTATACCAAAATAATTGGGAAATCCCGGTGTTTCATGAAAAAAGTGGAGATATTTCGGTAGTATCGTTGTTATCTTTTTCGGTGTGATATCTCGGATGATGATGGTAAACTGATTACCCTTGAGATCTCCGAGGTGAAGTGGTTGTTGTACCTGATAGAGTGGGGTGAGGGTGACATCCTTGATTGATAATGTAGTGAGTGATTCTGTGGAACAATCTGCGATCGTCATGAGTTGTGTGGTAACCGCGTGTTTATCTTTTGTTCCCGCGAATTGTATTCGTTGCTGGGAGATGTGGAGTCGTCGACTGAGTTCTTTGACAAGGAGGTGGGTATCCCAGTTGGTGCTTTCTACCCAGGTAAGAAGGTAGCGACCTGTGGGATTTTCGGGTGGTAATTGCGGATGTTCTCGTACCTGAAAATCTTGAGGGATGGCACGCAGTGTACCACCTAACCCGGGGTGGGTGGTATAAAAGGTGGTGATTCCAAGTTGTTGTTCTACGGGTGCAGGACGCATCTATTTTTTACTCTTCTTGGAAAAAATATCTTTTTCGAACTGCTCAAGCTCTTTTTGCAGTTCTTTGACGACCTGTTCAAGTATTTTTTTTGGATCACCTTTTTTTACTCTGATGAAGAGACGACGGTTTTTTGAGAGGGGATGATCAGCGATGAATGCTGCGTATTCGATATCATCCATGTTTGACAGTTTATGAACTATAGGGTTGAGGATGGTTTCATTTTCATTGATGATTTCCAACTCAAGTTCTGTTTTGGTGTTGCGATGAACCTTTAATTCCATGGTAGTAATCTCCTCCTACTAATTTGCACCTATATTTTGGTGATATCGAGGTTTCCATAATCCTGGGCGAGACGGCGTTTATCTCGATAACCACATTTTGGGCATTCAAGACCATTTGCTGTTTTGAGATAGGGGGTGCGGCATTTGCTACACAGTGCTTTGATGACACCGAGATTGGGGTCTTTCGTAGCGAGTTGTATACTCGGTTGTGTTTGAATAACTCGTGCTCGAATATAGTCCCCTGCATGAAATTCTGTGCCAGCATCCTTGACATAGCCTTGTGCTATTTCCTTCACATGAATTGTTCCGTTGGTATCTCCTGATACGCGTCGTGGTTGTCCCTCGACATGGATAACATCTGCGATAACCATGGAGGATTTTACCATGACGACACGTGCGATAATCGTATTGCCTTTTTTGAGTTCCACGGGTATACTGGTTAGGGGGAAGACTTCTGCGTTTCGGTTTCTATCATTTACTTTATAAATTCCAATGCGTGAGGCACGGATGATCCCATTTTCCTCAAAGGTCCCGTCGCCGGGGAGGAGTTCCTCACTGGTGGATAATTGATCACCGGGAAAAACAAGTTGTTCCGTCATATGCATTCACGTTCTCTGTTTTCTCACAGTAGGCAAGCTCCAGGATGTTTTAAAGGTTATGGTCTGGGACAATTACCAGGTAGTTTTTGGGGTCTTCATAACCTTGATAAAGCGGTGTAGTTTACCCCCTGTATGCACATATCGTGTGGAGGACTATGGATTCACAAACCTTTTTTACGCAACGCTACCAGGAGATCGGTGGAAGTCTTGAGAGGATAGTGTTGCAGCGTTGTATTCGAACAAATACCCTTCGAATTTCATCAAATGATCTACAGAAACGATTAGCAAAACGGGGGGTGCATCTGCAAAAAATTCCTTTTGTGAAAGATGGTTTTTATGTCAGTACTTCTCGGTTTAATTTGGTGAGTTGTCCTGAGTATTTACTCGGGCTTTTTTATATTCAGGATGCCGCTGCTCAGCTTCCGGTTGAGATGCTGAATCCTTTGGGGGTGGTTCTTGATGCGTTTGCTGCACCGGGGGGAAAAACCTCACAGCTGGCATGTTATGCTCCAGTTGTTGCGATTGAAGAGAATAAGTCTCGATTTCAGAAATTATGGAATAATCTAGAAAGATTAGGTGTGGGGAACTGTATTGCCTATAACATGGATTTTCTTGAGGTAACAACAGGGTTTGAGTGGATATTACTTGATGCACCATGTTCCGGGAATTATATGCTGGAACCTGGGTGGGTACAAAAGAATTCACTGGAGCGCATACTGGAACGATCATACATACAACAGCAGTTCATGCATCATGCACTTTCGTTATTGAAAAAAAATGGGGTGTTGGTGTATAGTACCTGTTCATTAGAACCTGAGGAGGATGAACTGGTTATCCAATCAGCGCTTGACACCCAGCATGTTCATTTAGAACCACTATCCTGTATTGGTGACCCTGGGGTAACAGTGTTTCAAAACTATCGATTTGATCCATCAATGACGTTATGTCGTCGAATTTGGCCTTCAAAACATCAGATTATTGGTTTTTTTATGGCACGGTTGCGAAAACATGCTTAAACACTTTATTCATCAGTTTACCAAAACAGAAGTACCCTACCTGCAAATTGGGGGAAAATTTTTTCTTAAAAACCCTGAGCTTGCTACCTATAGACTTCCTCAAAAGGAGGACTATTTTGGGATATTTCTTGGAGAAATACGCCGCAATACATTTTTTCCCGCGGTTGGCCTACTGGATCTTCTTTCCCAGATTTCTGTTGAGAAGGTAGTGGTTAACCAGCATGGCGAACTTGATTTTCTGTATGGGAAACACCTCAGGAAACGACATATTCTGTCCATAACTGGTACCGATAGACCGGGGTCGTTGAAGCTGGTACAAAACGAGCATGATGAAAACCTGGGGTATGGTATCCTGGCTGCTGAAAAAAAAGGGTCTCAGCAGGTCCTTCGACATATCCTTGATCGTGGTATTTTTATTCAACGAGATAAAAACCCTGATAGTCCCTAAAAAGTCTTATAAATACCTTCTGTATTTCGAACAACCTACCTACAACATATCCTTAGGTGATTATGGATGTCACGAAAACCAGGAAGCATGTATCGCTATGCTCGGGGACAAGCAACAACCCGTCGAGAATATATGGGTGGTGTACCCACCTCTCGAATATCCCAATTTGATATGGGAAAACGGACCGGGAAATTCCCGTTAGAATTATCACTGATCTCTGAGGAAGCCCAACAAATTCGCCATAACTCATTAGAAGCAGGCCGTATCTCAGCTAATCGATTTCTTGAAAAAAATGTTGGTGTTACGAATTACCGTCTACGAATTCGTGTCTATCCACATATCGTGTTACGGGAAAATAAACAGGCAACCGGCGCAGGAGCAGACCGTGTCTCACAAGGAATGCGCGCCTCCTATGGAAAAAATGTTTCTACCGCTGCACGTGTGAAACAAAATCAAGTCATCATGACGGTGGAAACCGATAAAATCAATTACCCTCATGCAAAAGAAGCCTTACGGAAAGCAGGGATGAAATTCGCTGCACCCTATTCCATCAAAATTGAACGTGGCGCATAACCTATATTACATTATACGTCGAACCATATCCCCGCACACTTTTTCATATATTTTTCTCGACTATGTACTAAATATATTTAATTAGCCAGGGAAAGATAATTAAAATAAGAATCAAAAATGATAACGTGACAGAAATATTTTTAACGATCCGTTCACGTTGTTCCTCAGTACTACCTTTTTTCACTCGTTGAACAACTGCTTTGACACCATCATTGAAAAGATAGCCCCCATCTAATGGTACCATTGGTAATACATTAAATAAGGCCACGGCAAGATTCAACCAAAAAATCCAATAGATGGCATTAACAAGCACCCAAAACACTGGAGCAGGTAAAAACCCAAAAACTCCTGAGAGTGTATAGGCATCAGTGAAGGGTGCAGCGATGGGGTTATTCCCCTGGAAATACCCCCAAAGGGGTAAGGAATAAAAGATAAAAAAACCATCAGGAAATGCCATAAAAGGATTTTGCAGAAGCCGTAGAAATACCGTATGTGCTTCGCTAGTACCAACCCCTAAATACCCTTTACCCGCATCAGACACATTTTTTGAAAACACTGATTTGTCAGCTAACATCACCCGAACAGAACCAGGGGTATTTGATCGTACATAGTCTATCGTGATTGTCTGATTTGCGGTGGTAGTTTGCATCAGTGCATAAAAAACCGATTGATTCTGTACTTTCGTTCCATTGATCTCCGTAATAATGGTTCCTGGTGTCAGCATGCTTTCTTCAGCAGGGGCCCCCTCAGAAACAAATAAAATACTCACACCCTCAGCTGCTGGTTGCACTGCTGCCATACATCCAACAAAGAGAAGCATGGCTACCACAACCATAACAAAATTTGCTGTTGGCCCGGCAGCATAAATACGCATCCGAGCTTTTATCTTTGCTTTTTTCACCTGTTCCTCATCAGGTTCAACAAAGGCACCAATTGGTACAATCAAATATAGAATCCCTAATGATTTCACGGCATAGTTATGCACCTGGGTTATAATACCATGGGAAAACTCATGAATCACAATAGCCACAACTAACCCTAAAAGAATATACCCAAGATATTCAAGGGGCAGAATGGGATTAATACCTGGGAGGACTAACGCGACCTCCGGACCAGGGAGTGCTTCTCGTTGTTCAGCGGTAAATCCCGAGACCACCCATGCCTGCCAAATAAGTACAAAGGTCATAAGGATCATCATGATAAAGCACAGAAGAATCCCAGTACTTCCATAGGCCTGCCACCATCGTTTTTTATTCGCGATACGACGGAGCAATCGAATTCCTTTCGTAGTACGCCACATCAACGCTGGCCCCATAAACGAAATATTATGTCGTTTAAGAAAACCAGTCCGATGCAAGATATATACGATAACAAAGTAACTTATTAAGATAACAAAAAAGAGTAAGAGACCTTCTATTGTCGACATAGCTGGATTAGGGGAATGTCTGCCGCTATTTAAAGAATATCCATGAACCCTTTTGATGACCCCTATTTCATGCCATCAAGCGCAGATTTCGTATGCTCATCAATTTCAAGACTATGACACTCATCAGAAGATTCCTTAAAATAATGATGCGTAATCGCTCCAATCAACGCAATAAGAATACCAACCGTCGTATATCCAATAAAATAGGGGGTAAGAAACGGCTCAATACGAAACCCTGCAGTGATTGAATCATATAATGACACAAAAATCGCTGACGCAATAAACCCAAACGAAAACAACGAAAATGGAACAACCCAGTACGAACTGGGTACATGATCCTCCCGCACATATAAATCCGCTACTTTCCCCACCGTAGCTACTAACCCAGCTGCCACAATACCCCAGGTAAGATGATTCAAAAACTCTAACACAGGAATAACCCACAATTTATCAGGGTTAAACACCGTGTTATTATAGGCATTAAATACACTCACCGCCAGAATAACCAGAGCAATAATATAGGTATAAAATGAAAGTTTGCCCGTAATAAGCCCAGATTTCATTTCATCAACCATACCCTCGATATTACGCTCCCATCGAAACACACGGACTAACAAATATAACCCCAGGGTAAACAAAATCGCGCCAAAACCGGTTCCCGCCATATCAAACATCGCAAAAAGCGAAAACACAATAAGAATCAATGATATCGGGAGGAAAAACTGTTTTTTAACCTTATCATCATCCAACATTTTAATAAAACGATAATAGGTATCCTCCAACTGACGGCTTTGTTTCACATCAACCCGTATAATAGAGCTAATTTTTACGCGTGATTGAATAATAGGAAGCACATATTCATCCTCAGCTCCATCACTTACTAAAATAGCGGCGTCTACCGTGATCTTTGTTAAAATATCTTCAAGTTGAGCAGCAAGGATTTGATCAGATTTGTAACCAACATTAATGTTACCACAAAGCGTAACAATCTCTACATCCTGTCCTTCATCCTTCAGTTTGGTATACGTGGAAAGCGCTAAGAAAATAGCATTGACATCAGAGTCTTCAGCATCCGCTATCCCTAGTTTTGTCGCTGCATCAAGGTTCTGGTTATAACCTATGATTGGGCTTTTAACCTGTGCTTTGCGACCAAAATCGTTATCTCTATCAACATTAATGATTAAAGTGGTCCCCATTATGTACGTCAGCAGGATATCATCTAGTATATAAAAAACCTTGTTGCGAAATAGAGCTTGCCTATAATCAATAATAAAAAGATTTACTCCCCTTTTTAACCCGAGTTTCTAATTGATACTTACCCATGGTTTTCCCCTGGTAGTGAACCCAGATTTATATACCATCAACTTATTCACCACCTGTTATGCCCATTGTGAGCTTTAATTACCACGATTTTCTCAAGCTATTAGGTCATACAATTGATAAGGAAACCTTGATAGAAAAATTACCGATGATTGGTGCTGATTTGGATTCTGTTAATGGTGATGAAATCAGCATTGAATTTTTTCCTAATCGCCCGGATCTTACCTCAGTTGAGGGTATTGCCCGAGCAGCGCGAGGGTTCTTTGGGTTTCAACCGGGGTTACCTCAGTATAAAACAGAGACATCTGATGTCGTCCTTACAGTAGATCCTTCCGTGAAATCTGTACGCCCTTATGTTGTTACTGCTTTGATAAAAAATATTACTATGACTGATGCCTTAATTGCTTCTTTGATGGATTTACAGGAGAAATTACATGTGGGGCTCGGTCGGAATAGAAAAAAGGTGGCTATTGGGGTACATAATTATGAGCCAGTAACACCCCCGTTTACCTATAAAGCGGTTGATCCCAATGCGGTGCAGTTCATTCCGCTGCAAAAAACTGAATATATGACCCTTGAAGAAATATTAGTAAAACATGAAAAAGGGGTAGATTATGCACAGTTATTAGAGGGACAACCTAAATATCCCTTGATTGTTGATGCCCATAACAATGTCCTATCGTTCCCACCGATTATCAATGGAAGTCTTACAGAAGTAACACCCTATACCACGGAGATTTTTATTGATGTGACCGGGACGGATAGTGCTGCTATTAATTATGCACTTAATATAGTCACAACAGCACTTGTTGAGCGTGGGAGTACCCTCTATACCACAACAGTGATTGATAAGGACACCACGATACGTACTCCTAACCTGATACCAAGTACTCGAACACTATCTATCGCCTATATTAATCGGTTACTCGGCACACAGTTTACAGCTAAGGAGGTAAAACAATATTTAGAAAAAATGGGTCACAATGTCCATACCTCTTCCTCAGATGAGATACGGGTGGAGATTGGGGCATGGCGCTCTGATATCTTACATGAAATTGATTTAGTGGAGGACGTCGCGGTTGGCTATGGGTATGATGTGTTTTCCACAGATTTTCCATGTTCATTTACCTTTGGAAAAACCCTTCCTCAGCAGGCACTATATACCAATCTTCGGTATACCATGATTGGGTTAGGATTTACTGAAGTAACCACGTTTTCAATCTCTAACCCACGAGATGAGTGTACCAACCTTGGGTTTGAGATACAACCAATGGTCACGATTGCCAATCCTATCGGTGAGGACTATTCTACGCTTCGTATACAATTACTGTCTTCGCTTTTGAAAATTTTACGGGAAAACCGTCATCATCCACTTCCACAACAGATATTTGAGGTGGGACCTGTTGTTGATGCAGACGGGAAAAATCATATGCATCTTGGTGGGGTCAAGATTGGAGCAAAAACAAGTTTTACGGAATGTAAATCCTTAGTTGAGACAGTATTTCGTAATATTGGGAAAGAGATATTTCTCAAAGAGTATACCCATCCTGCGTTCATTACGGGACGATGTGCGATGTTAACCAATGCTGATGCTGTAATGGGTTTTCTGGGTGAGTTGCATCCTCAAACCATTCAAACCTTTGATTTAGATCATCCAATTATTGCCTTTGAGCTTTTTTGTGAAACCTTAGGGTAAGGCACAGAACCATGGTGCAAAAGTGTATCAAATGTCATCGACCCGCTATCACCTTCATTCGGTATAATGGCAGTCATCTCTGTGACATTCATCTTATAGAGTATGTGGAACGTCGGGTAAAAAAAGACATACGAAAACAGGGGACAATACCCGCTCGATCCCATCTTGGTGTAGCCTTATCAGGTGGGAAAGATAGTACTGTTGTGTTGTATCTGACCCATATGTTGTATCAAAAACGTCCTGATATAAGGCTTTCAGCGATATCAATTGATGAGGGAATTGGAGGATATCGAGATAAAAGTCTGACTATTGCGCATACGACATGTGAACATTTAGGGATTGAGCATCATATTGTTCGATTTACTGATGTTGTTGGTATAACGATGGATGAAATTGCGCACCAGCATGATTTGTTAGGTGAATGTACCTATTGTGGGGTGTTTCGTCGGTTCTGTTTAAACACGAAAACGAAAGAGTTGGGGATTACTCGGTTGATTACCGGACATAATCTTGATGATATGGCACAATCTATTTTGATGAATTTTGTGAATAATGATCTTCAGAAATTAGCACGTTTAGGACCGCATCGACGGGTGCAGCCAGGGTTGGTTCCTCGGATGTTGCCATTACGGACGATTCCAGAAAAGGAAATTATGCTGTATGCTTTGACAAAAAATATATCGTTTCATATGGGTGAATGCCCCTATGCGTTTCGAGCTGCTCGTGGGCAGTTTCGTGATATTGTTGAAATGCTCGAGGAGGCAAACCCGGGGACGCGTCATAGTATTTTGAATAGTTATGATAGTATCCGAGAAATGCTTTATCAGATGTTTCCTGCTACTGCGTTGCATCATTGTGATCAGTGTGGTGAACCGACATCGCAACAGCAGTGTAAAACGTGTGTATTAAAACAACGATTGAAGCTTTAATGTTGGTTTCGAATCACTGGATGCTCAAGAGTGGTATATGAAGCAAGTGATGCCTGTAGGGTATCACCCTGCTTGATTTCTCCTACGCCCTCAGGGGTGCCTGTGAGGATTAGATCTCCCTTCTGAAGTGTCATAATAGTTGAGATAAATGATATGATATGAGGGATAGTAAATAAGAGGGATTTTGTGGTAGCGTGTTGTCGAACAACTCCGTTAACAGAGAGCATTAAGATGAGTGCATGCGGATCCTTTATATTTTTTTTAGGGATTATTGGGCTTAATGGACAAAACGTATCAAAACCTTTAGCAATAGTCCATGGCCACCCATGGTCTTTCGCGATTTGTTGTAAATCCCGAGCAGTTATATCAATACCCAGTAGATAGCCATAGACATAATCCATAGCCTTTTTTTCATCGATAACTCGACCTGGTTTTCCCATGACCACTCCCAGCTCTACCTCATGATGAACAGCAGTGCTTTCCGGGGGAAGAATAATGGGTTCATGATTGAAAATAACAGAAGAAGTGGGTTTCAGAAATAACAAGGGTTCTGTTGGGGGTGTTGTATGCATTTCTGCAGCATGTTTTGCATAGGTGCGGGCAAGGCAGATGATTTTTCCGATAGGAAGGAGTGGTGCGGAGGGGTTTTGTTGTTGATAGGTGAGCATGGATAGAGGTTAAATTAGTTCCACTTTATAATGATTCAGACGATCTATTTTTGTTTTTTTTGGGAGGGTAGGATAGTAACTGTAAAGAAGGTGGGTAAGAGCTGTACAATAAATGTTTTTAAACCTGACCGACAGACATGTATGTGTGGTGTCAGGTTATGAACACATTACTGATGAAGGCGTTAAAAAACAAGTTTGATATGTCCGCAGATGATGCACGGGAGTTAACAAAAACTGTTGAATCGGTTTTTAACGGAAATGCAGAGATTGAGGATATGTCAATTGATAAGCATGTTCGATCTATTTTTTATGAGCTTCAACGGGAAAAATTGTTGAAACTGCGTCGGGAGGAGATTAAGGAAAAAGGAAAGATTATTCGGAAGTTTTTTTGGTCGTTTGATACTGATTCGATAAAGCATGGTGCTCATTATCAGCAGGTGTTTGATGATTCACCTGAGGCATTGTATAAACGAATTCCTCGGAATGCTTGGCTATTGCATTCGGCGAATACCTAAACGTTTTGATACCTAATCACGTCTCTTTTTTTTTATTATTCAATAATCGATAAGAAAAAAAGAAGGTGGGGTTATGGGTAGCCACCGATTTTGAGTGTTGGGTCGCCGAAGAGAACATGGGTTTCTACTATTTTTGCGTCATAGCGGTCCGTATAGACGGAGAAGTTGTCGATGTAATCGGAGCAGACCTGGCTGTAGGTTTCTCCGAGGATGTCTATGTGTTCTTCGTTATAAATGCGGAAGAATTGGGTTTCAAACCATCCATCTGCGCCCTCGACGCAGTCGGGGATACCGTTTGTGTTGTGATCTCCGATGTTGACACCGCCGTATCCTGAACTGCCTATGGAGGCGATGGTGCCACCATTGAATCGTTTGACAAACATCCAACTCCAACATTCAATGACGTGGATGGAGTAATAGAAGGCTTCTTCGCCTTTGAGAAGGATGTTGAGGGGGGTGACATCGAATTGGCTGTTATGACATCCACCGACCATGAGGATGGGGTACATGCCTTTATGGGAGAGTTTAAGGATGTCTTTATTGCCAAATCCTTGGGTCCAGTTTTTGTAATCTCCGTTGTAGTGGGTTGCCCAGAAACTGGGGTTGCCATGGCCTACGAAATAGAGAAAACCGCAGCCGTCTGATATACTGGTGGTCATGTTTGCTTTTGAGATTGTGTCAAGGGTGGTATAGAGTCGGACGGGGGTGAATTCTGGCATGAATTCAAGGGCTTTTTCGGTGGCTTCTTCTCCTTCATTGTAGTCGGTGCCATCTTCCCATTTTTTGTCAAAGGTGTCACCACCGATTACGACCATGGTGTTGAACCAGTTGGATGCATGGGCGTTTTCTTCATAGTCAATGATTTTTCGAACGGTGACCCATACTTCAAAGCCAAACATGCAGGCGAGTCTTCCCAGGTGGACGTCTGGGCGGAGATCTACCTGGTCTTCCATGGGCTGGGATTCGGGGTAGGGCCATTCTCCATAGTTTTCGTCATTGTCGGTGTCCCAGCTGGAGAAGTTACCTGTTGCATCGTAGATGTCTGCGTAGTAAAGGTCACTGCAGAATTCGAGTTCTTCATAGGTGCCGCCGGTGTCGGTTTCTAGCTGGGTGTAGCGTACGGGCATTTTTCGATAATTTCCTACGAGGAGTACGTAGGTGATACCCCATGCTTCTATAGCGTTTTTAATGAAGTATTTGATTTGTTCTTGTTTATCTCGTCCGGTTACTGGGAAGTAAGTGCTTTGATAGATTTCTGAGAGGGTAACAAGGTGTGTGCTGAGGTTATGCTGAATTTTATGTTCTACAAGGGGTTGTAAATAGGTGGCAAAGCGATCGTAGGTAATAATGAGGAGGTCATAGGTATCTTGGCAGGGGAATGGGGTGGTGGGTGGTGTGGCGGTGATATCGAGTGTTATTGATTCGATTGAATGAATACTATGTTGAACGGGATTATAGCGTAGTGGATACAGCTGTAGGGTTAGGATGGTTACGTGTTCATTATTTCGGTTTAGGCCACCGGTAAGATGATAGCTATACCATGTTTCCGGGAAAAGGGTATCAGTGGTATAGATTTGGGTGTTTGGTTGGAGGTAGTGTGTTGTGGGGGCATCATAGGTGGGGAGTGGTTGTGGAGCGGGTATAATGGGGTCGGTTATGGTGGTGATGGTGATGTCTGAGGTTTCTATGGTGATGGCGGAAATGGTGGTTCCGAGTGGAAATTCGTAGGTCAGGGTCTGATAGGGAAGAGCTGGCGCTCCTGTAATAGTTAGAGTGTTGGTGCATTCTGGTATTGTGAGGATGGTAAAGTCGTGGTTTGTTTTTAGGATGGGTGATGAAAATGATATGGTTGTTGTTTGGGTAGTGATTTGAGTGGTGGTATGAGTTAGGGCGGTGGTACAGCTGCTTGTTATGAGAAGGAGTATGATGATTCCTATTCCATATTTTATGATTGATTGATTCATATTTTATTCCCCGTTACTTATTAATTATTTGATATGTTTATAAAAAGGTTATGCCTAACCATACTTTTTTTTAGTTGTTCTGGATCGTTGTGGGTAAAGCTTATAAGCAGATAGTTTGTATTTGGTGCGAGACTATGGATGAGGATCTCGGTATTAATGATGCAAGTTGTATGCTCATTGATCATAAAAAGAAAGGTTCTGCAGATCAACAGCTCGCGTTTATGATGCATCGGTTTAATCTTGACTGGGAGACCGTTGAGCAGATGCCGGCGCTTGATGAACATCGAGAATGTTTATTACCATCATCTATTAAAAATGAGCTAAAAGAATAACTTTACCGTTATTGTCTCGCACCTATTTCTACCTTTTTGCGAAACGCATATAATATTGCCTTTTATTCTCTGGACCGGTGGGTTTTTATGGAAGATCTCAACAGATTATATTCAGATCGAGCAGGAAAAATGCGGAAATCGGAGATTCGTGAACTTCTTAAAGTGACCCAGGATCCAGAGATAATCTCTTTTGCGGGTGGTCTTCCGAATCCGAAGTCCTTTCCGATTGATGATTTAAAGGAAGTAATACATGTGGTGTTAGATCATCATGGTAAAGAATCATTGCAATATGGGACTACCCAGGGGGTTCCGGAGTTACGTGAATCTATTGCGGAACGAGCGCGGAAAGATGGGATTGATGCAGGTCCTGAACATGTCGCTATTATGAGTGGTTCACAACAAGCGCTTGATACCGTCGGTAAGATATTTCTGAACCCCGGTGATTATGCATTAGTGGGGCTTCCCTCCTATCTTGGGGGTATTAATGCCTATCGGAGTTATGAGGCCAATTTAGCGGGGATTCCCTTAGATAAGGATGGTATGTGTGTTGATCTTCTTGAGGAAAAAATCAAGGAACTATTGAAACAGGGAGTAACCCCAAAGTTTATCTATACGGTGCCGACGTTTCAGAACCCTGCAGGGGTTATTATGCCAGAAAATCGTCGGAAAAAGTTGATTGATCTGGCAAATGAGCATGATTTGTTGATTATTGAGGATGATCCCTATGGGAAATTACGTTATGATGTGGATCATATCAAACCGTTAAAGGCATTAGATGATGCTGATCGGGTGATCTACATTTCAACATTTTCAAAAATACTTTCCCCAGGGTTTCGCTTAGCATGGGCGATTGCTTCTGAGGAATTAACACGGAAGATGGTTATTTGTAAACAGGCACTTGATTTATGTACCAATACCTTTACGCAATTTATTGTTAATGAGTTTATTAGAATTGGTTCTCTTGATTTGCATATTTTAAAGATTTGTGAGTATTACAGACCAAAACGTGATATTATGATGCGGGCGATGAAGGATTATTTCCCTGCGGGGTATGTGTGTAACAAACCTCTTGGTGGTATGTTTGCGTGGGTAACCCTTGCTGAAGGTATCGATACTGAGGTTATGTTTCTTGATGCCCTTAAACAGAAGGTAGCATATGTCCATGGTAAGGCTTTCTGTGTCGATGGAAGCGGGGGGCGATCTATGCGGCTGAATTTTTCGTACTCCACTGATGAACAGATAAAGGAAGGGATGTGTCGTCTGGGAGCAGTTATTGCCGCAAAAATGAAGGTGCTATGTCAATAAAGCAATGTGTTGGTGTCACGGTTATTTTCTTTTTTTTTATATCACTTTTTTCAGGTTGTACCTTGTTAGGTAGTACTGAGGTACGGATAGTATCTCAGTCTATTTATGATGATGCGGGTTTTCCGAGTTTATCTGTTCGTTTTAATACCACGGGAAAGATTACGTTAAAATTAACTGGTCCACTGGGTTCTTTATTTCAGGAGGAGTTTTTTTCAGGGGTTCATGATGCGGTATTGCATCTTGATGCGTATTGGAAAACACCTCGGGGTGGGGTTTATACCCTTCGAGCGCTTGATCGTAATAATAATCTGGTGTTTGAAAATCAAATGACCTTTACGGGTCCCGATCTGTCGATTGCTGAGGTTGAGTATTTCTGGTGGGATTCAGAGCAAGGTACTGATTTAGTGGGTGTTGAGGTGTTAGTGGTAAATAATGGTGATCTCCCCGCATATCCATTTAGGGTGGTGGTTGATGTGGCATCAGAGATAGGTTCTGGTGTGGTGATTCCACGGGTGGTGTTGCCGTTGGAGGGTGAACGTATTGCTGCATGTCTTAATATTGCTGCTATTTCTAAAAACATGGTTGATACGGTGGTAACACTACAGGATCTTGATGAGTCCGAGATTGGACGGATTACTGAGCAGGTAGCTGTAGTGGATTCGGTTGATGAGTTGACGTTTAGTTGGCGGTATTTGGGTGCACGGTCGATTCAGATTCCTGAGTTGCCGTTTCTGTATTTTTATTATCGTGATCGTGAACGGTTTCTTTCTGATGATTATGCTGTGTATGTGTTTGATCAGGCGGATGACGCCTATATCGAGGTTCTTGCAAAGGTATTATCAGAGGATATGGGGACGATGGATACAATTGATACCGTAAATTATATTGCATCGTTTACGCAGGATATTACGTATGCATCGGATGATGATCTAGACCCCTCTTGTGAATACCCGAAGTTTCCGGTAGAAACACTGGTGGATGGAAGGGGTGATTGTGAGGATAAGGCTATTCTTACCGTATCATTACTTGCGTATTTGGGGTATGAGGTGGCGTTATTGCGCTTGCCGAATCATATGGCCGTCGGGGTACATTTACCTTCAGATGCAACAGGGTTTGATTATTTTCTTGATGAGTATTATTTTCTTGAGACGACGCGGAATCGATGGGTTGTTGGTAAGGTCCCTGATGAATATGTTGGGGTGACCAATGCAACTGCGTATCCGATAACATCTCGACCAGTGCTTTTACATACGTGGCGGGATGCGACCCGGTTTACCACAAGTGATGGTGAGGATTATATTCGTATGCGGATTCGTGTTGAAAATATTGGGAGTGGTCCGATACAGAATTTTGTGGTGCAGGGAGAGTTTATGACGGTGGATAATATGAGTCGGAATCCTCGTAATGTTGTGGTATATGGGTTAGAACCTGGTTTGCAGGTGGAGGTAGGGTTGGAGATGGATGTGCCGGTGGGTGTGACAACGGTATTGAAAACGCAGGTGGTTGTGGATGGTCGTGTGGTTCAGGAGAAAGAATCAACATCAACGTTTCCTTAGGGAAGTTGATGATGTTTTGATAAATTTTGCTCTCGGGTTAAGATTATATATCTGATATGTTTATGGTGGTTTGCTTTGTGCTGGGAGTAGGTGGACAGCTACGGCACAGATCCCTTGTGGGTTGGGTGCTGAGGAAAGTCCTCTCTCACTCTGAATCAGGATACCATGCAAATGGTTAAGGCGAGAGTCTTAGCAGAGGCGCAGAAACGACACAGCCCATAGATTATGCGATGATTCATATTTGGTGATGAGGTCTCTGTGGGATTTGGTGAAACGGCCTATCTGCCCTGGAGCAAGCCCAAATGTCGGGATCAGTTGTTCAGACTGCTCGAAGGTAGGGCGCATTAGATGAATGCTGTTAGAACAAAAAGAGGCTTACGGCCTACACCCAGCACCTAAAAAATTACATTTTTTGATAAATATTTTTTCTATGACCTATCACAAGAATGGATATTCTATTTGATGTCTCATCAATATCAGCAATAACTCGATATACTCCAACTCAAAGTTTAAATTCGTTTCTTCCAGTTAATCGCTCAAAATAATGAAATGGATCTTGTTTCGTTGAAATAATTTTATTGTAGATTCTTTTTTTTTATATTCTTCTCAATTTTTTCTAAAAATTCTATTGCTTCTTCATCAAAAATAATGTCATACATTTCTTAGAGCCCCAGTCGTTGTTTAGCAACTTCCTGGCTGACAAATTTTCCTTTCTTAATTCGTTCACGTGCTTGTTCAATGGCTCTAATTGTCTCTTTACTAAGATCAGGTTCTTTTTTAAGGTTTTTTGCGATATAAATTAATTTTTTAATCACATCATCATAGCTTTCATTTTTATATTCTCGAAATTGATCAATTTGAGATTTCGTATCCCTTTGTATTTTAATGGTTGTTGTGCTCATATTATCATAGTATACTTAGGTATACCGTGGTATATATAATTTTCGATATGCCTGTTACTTCTGTCTTCAAATTTCATAAAAATTAGCCATTTTCTCATGTTGAAAAGAGGCTTATGGCCTACACACAGCACCTTCTAATATAATGATGAAAAATTTTATGACCTCTATCTTGAAAAATATTGCTTCTGACCGAACAGAAGTTTTTTAAGAGAGCTTCTGGCACTTAAACAACGTTTGTTTTAACAAAAAAAATCATTATGTTTTCAGTTTGTTTTCAATGTATTTCATAGTTTTGATATGTTCCTTAATGTTGATGCCATTATTTATCGCAAGTATGTGTTCCAACCGGTCTTTATCATTAAGGCGGCCAATGAGTTTTGGAATTCGTCGTCGTACCATTTCACTCCAATCATCATTTAACTTGATAATCTCAACAACTTTCTCCACATTGCATATTTCAAGCAATACTTGTGAATCAAAATTATTTTTATAATCGGCAGGCAGACCAAGTTTCACTGCGGCCATATATTCTGCAGGGGGGACTTTTATTGTTACTTTCCCTTTTTTCATATGATACTGAATGTCTCGCATGATGAATTCAGTTAAATCGAATTCGAAGTAATGGTGGGTTTGTGATTCTTTTATTCTGGGTTCTGAGATTTCAATTCGTAACTCCACGTTATCTATTTCTTTTCGTATTTCTTCAGGAATTTTGACCTGAGGTGTATAGTGCTGATAGAATTGAATGCCCCAGTTACTTTTTCGTCCATTCATTCCAAGAAGTTTTAGTATTGATTCAACTTTTTTCATTGTTTTTTGTTCGGTTACACCGTCAATATCTAAGGTGTATCTGGCATGCTTATCACCAGTTAATGCTCTCACAGCCCATCCGCCAATTACTATGATCTCCTCAGCGATATGTTGTAAAATTGATAATGATTGATCTTCGATGTCTTTTTTTATTATTTCAGGGAATTCTTCATAATTCATATTCCCCGAACTCCATGTTCTATAGCTCCAATGTCAAGATAGAGGTCTACATTCCAATTCTTTTCATATTTTTTCTCCCACCCTGATTTTCCATATTTCATTTCTTCTTTTAAAAAAATATTTTTTTTATCCGAAATGTGCTCATGAAATTTTGTAATTGCTTCATAGGGTACGAGTTGTTTATTGAGATCATAGAGTATGTTTAGATAACATCCGGTTTGATTCACAATATTTTTTTCGACTGCGCGGGCGAACAATTTTTCGAAATCTATCTTTTTATTTGCGAGGATTTTGATACATGAATCTTCAACTCCTTCGGGAGTCGTTAGTTTATTGAGAAAGATGTCTTCCGAAATTTGTTTGGTCGTGACACTTTCGAGAACAGAGATTTTATCTGGTTTTCCTTTCACAAGGAAACCTGTTTTTTTGATAGTCACACTATCATCGATTTTTTCATAGAGAATTTTTTCAATCTCATCAGGTGTGGTAATAATTTCTTCAAAAGGAGATGATCCTGGGGAATACACTCGTTCGGTTGTGTATGATTCGTTTATCATGGAATTCAAGAGCGATACAAGGGGGTGAGATGGTATTTTCTTTACAATTATTGGTTTTCTTTTTTCATATTGTAGCACTGCTGAGTCTGCGAAGAATTTCAGATATTTTCTCACTGTTTTTTCTGATAATTTGGTTTTTTTGGTGAGGTCCTTTACTTTTTTGGATGTATCGAGAGCGTTCCATACTGAAAGGGTTTTTTTTCTGAGAAAGAGTTCTGGATCGATTCCATAAGTAAGAGATTTAATAAAAAATTCTTTCCGTTTTTGGTTCACATAATTCTTTGGGATGTCTAATCGTGTTTCTCCACTTGTTTTGATTTTTATAATTGTACCTTCAGATAGCATCTCCTCGATGGCGTTGTAAAGAGAATCTGGTGAGTAAGGGAGTCTTTTTATAAGTGTATTAATTGTAT
>JAHJFH010000025.1 GCA_018824925.1 Thermoplasmatota archaeon | reverse complement strand
TCATCCGCCAAACTAAAGTTTGGGGATTTCTCACTTAGAAGACGTTAAAATAATTTGATGAAATCTCTAAAAATTACGTCTATTGATCTGTGCAATTCCCGACGGACGCATCTCTTCATTTTTTTCTTCCCAATATTTCCACAATAAAATAAATCATCGACCCCGTATAAATCAACCCCATTAACACCTCAATAAAATGTGCTAACAAGTGTGACTAATATATCGCTAACTTCGTTTAAACTAATACCACAGTTAATTAACGGAAGAAAAACGCAATTTATAACAGCACATTAATCCTATAATCCAAAGAGATCTTTCATATAAATATAGATGAAACGTTTTATGAGTTTCCATTTGTAATCATGGATTCTCAACTGAGTATTCATCATAGAAAGAAACATATCAACCAATTGTGGATCTTTAGATAACAGTTTAACATATTTTTCATCATCATGCTTCAAAAGTCGTTTCAAGAGAAATCTACAGAGCGCGATTTCTTCCCCAAAATCATCTTTCCAAAACCTTTGGTATTTCGATAAGAAAGCTACACTAGTGTCATCTGCTTCTAACGCCTCCGTACACACCTCAGCAGCGAACATCCCAGAGGACATTGCATAATGAATACCATCCCCTGTCAATGGATTCATCAGTCCTGCAGCATCACCACAAAGAACAATACGGTCCGCAAAGGTTTTTTCTAAAGGATGAAGCGGGAGGACACCTCCCTGCATTGCACCAATTTTTATAGTGGAAGGTATCAATTTTTTTTCCTTAAGAATTGCTAGATACTTGGTATACACATCCTTTAAATGTGGCTTTTTTTTCAGGGACAAAGCCGATGGTTGAATTTCACCGATGCCGATATTGACACTGTTTTTTTTAGGAAACACCCACCCTATACCATTTATTCCCATAAATTTGAGGTAAAACTGAAAAAATCTGTTCTCAGTAAAATACTGATCCAGCAGGCTACTTTCCACAGAATATTCCTGAAAAAGACACCTCCCAATATGCGGGTAATGCTGACCTAAACCAGAGTTTTTCGCAACCACACTCCAAATGCCGTCGGCACCTATCACGAGCCGGGATGAAAGAACTTCGCCATCATTCAAATTGATTTGTATAGCGTCTTTCTTGGTTTGAATATCTACCACAGTTGTTCCATCTTTAAAGGTCGCTCCACTCTGCACTGCATACTTCACCAATCCATAATCAAAATCCTTTCTGATAACAAACGCAGCGATAGGTATCTCCTTTTGCAATTTTGCCATATACCTAAGAGATGAAGAAGAGATACTCCCACCAAGCGAATACGCATCAATTAAATCATCTGCGATATATGGGAATCGTTGAAGCGTTCTTACCGATAACACACCACCACAGGGTTTATCCCGTGGATACATGTGTTTATCGATAAGAAGAGTTTTTACCCCTTGATCAGCAAGAAATTTCGCTGCAGTACTACCAGCAGGTCCGGCACCAACGACGACAACATCATATATCATGATTCAACCAAACCCCTTCATATTGAGGACATTCTACCTAAGAAGTATATACACGAAATAGACATCAAGAACAATCCACATCAAAAAAATACTGACAGTAGCACGAAACACCACCCGCATCATAGATGCTGGATCAATAAGATAATTTCGCAGACTCCACACCCCAACACCAAAGGGGATAAATGAAAAGACCGCGATCACTAAAAAATTAGGAGCTCCTTCAAAGACCTGAAACACACTATATGCCATATAACATAGCGTCGCAAGACCCAAGGATATCACACTGATAATAAAACTGAAACGCTCATTTGTCATAACCACCAATGTCATTTTATGTCCCTGACGATCCACCGTTCTATCAGGGATCTCTAGATAGAGACTTACCGCAAATCCAAATAAAAGTAACGGAATAGAAAACCACACAAACGGACCATCAATCGTTCCTCTCATCACGAAATAACCGGATCCAGCTAGAAGAAAGCTTGCCCCAAGCATGGTAACAAATTCACCAAATCCTTTATACACCAGTTTGAGGGGAGGTGCGGTATAACCCCATCCAAAAAAATTAGCAATAATCACAAATGCAAAAAATGTCCAGGGATACGAAAATACCATGGTAAATGCAAAACCAAGCAGCATTGACAGACCATAAAGGAACACAATAATACTCCGTATTGTTGGTTGGTACTCAGGATGCTGATGAAGGATGCTACTTCCCCCTGAAAACGCTGTTTGTGTTGCATACTTATCAATAGCTGTATCATAATAATTATTTGTATACCCCGTAGCAAGAACACTAATGAACACAATCAAGTACCCAAGCACAAATTTGTATATATCAAAAGGAGACCCTATCACAAGAGCAAAGAGAACACCAAGGAAATACACAAGCATCGCGGCATGAGCAAGGCTACGACCAAGTTTCACAATATTAACAAAATTATGGAAATCCATATTAATTCCTCCTTATATATTCCATATTACAGCATATATTTAATATTTATGTGCAAAAACCAGAAAAAAAAAAAGAGGGACTCCCCTGACACATGAAATCACATACAAGAGATACTAATCTATAAAACCACTAAGAAGATACCCAGTTCACATCTTAAAGAGACAAAACTGTTTAAAACCAGAAAACTGGATCATATAACAGGGTGGAAGGCTCATCTATGCTCGCAGAAACTGT
>JAHJFH010000164.1 GCA_018824925.1 Thermoplasmatota archaeon | reverse complement strand
TTTGGAAATGATACCTCAAAAAATATAACTACCTTTTCAGTAAATGGTAACACGTTAATCGTTAATTTTGAGCTTCTGAGTGCTACTGAAGAATATGATACCGTATCCGCGCTATCTCAATTCATGAAATTTGATATGGCGGATTTAACCACTAATTATGATCTAGATGCGATAACGGTCCTTATCGATGAAGTAACCGATCAACCCCTCTCTATCGTAATCTTTGAATACAATGATGGTACAGTTGACAATCCTATTAACTTCTCTGCATTAGCAAGTGGTGGAACACCATCATATTCATTCCGCTGGGATTTCGGTGATGGATCTACCTCAAATCAACGAAAACCCAATCATGCTTATTCCACAGCAGGAGATTATACCGTCAATCTAACGGTTACTGATGCCGATGGTAGTCTAGCCTATGACGAAGTACCAATTACCATCCTTCAAGGAAATAATGGTAATGGAGGCGGCTCACCAGACATAACCATGTTTTTTGTAGTAATCGTCATTATCGTTGTCATTGGCATTGCTGTTGTGGTGTATATAATCCGTCGATAGGGGCACCCCCATTCTTTTCTTTTTTTTTATTTAATTTAGTTATCTTTTTATTATCTCATGCTATGTCATACTTAAAGGAGATTCGTGATGGCAGAAGTTGAGAGTAAATACGCTTATGCAAAGAAATCTGCTTGGGATCAATTCACAGAAGATCAAATAGAAAAAAGTTATCATTTTGCTGAAGAATACAAACAATTTCTTGCCATCGTAAAAACTGAGCGAGAAGCAACACAACACATAATCAAACTAGCTTCTGAGCGAGGAAAACAACATTATTCAAATAGAAATAAAGAAGTCGCTATTGTGATACCGGGAACACATCACCTTTCTGAGGGTGTTCGAATAGTCATTGCACATATTGATTCACCACGACTCGACCTAAAACAACGTCCACTTTTTGAAGATACAGAATCTCATGTAGCACTCCTTGAGACACATTACTATGGGGGTATAAAGAAATATCATTGGGTGACTATTCCTCTGGCACTACATGGAGTGATTGTAAAAAAGAATGGAGAAACTCTTACCATTAATATCGGAGAAAAACCTGGAGATCCAATATTTGCTGTTCCAGATTTACTACCACATCTTTCACGTGAAATTCAGGATTACAAAAAATTGAACGAAGCAATTAAAGGGGAACACCTCGATATTGTAATCGGAAGTAAACCAATAAAAGGAGAATTTAAGGAAAAAATTAAGGCAGCGATCCTTGAAAAACTACATACAGACTATGGCATTGTTGAGGAAGATTTCATTTCCGCTGAAATTGAGGCAGTACCCGCATTTCCACCGCGAGACCTTGGATTCGATCGATCCCTTATCGCCGCATATGGACAAGATGATCGTGTCTGCGCTTTTACTGCCTTAAAAGCAATCCTTGACATTACTGAGCCAATTCACCATACCGCGATTACATTATTTGTCGATAAAGAGGAAATCGGCAGCGAGGGAAATACAACCGCGCAGGTTACTACCTTCCTTCGTTCTATTCTTCGTTCTATCGACCCTACTGTAGATATTGATGATATTATGTTAAAATCAAAGGTAATATCTGCAGATGTAAATGCGGCTGTCACACCAAACTACAATGAAGTCTTTGAGCTAAAAAACGCATCAAGTCTAGGATACGGAGTAGTCATGTCAAAATATACTGGCCATGGGGGTAAATATTCTGCTCATGATGCCACAGCAGAGTTTGTCGGTGAAATTCGAACTATGTTAAATACTGCCAAGATACCCTGGCAAACTGCTGAACTAGGAAAGGTAGATAAGGGTGGTGGTGGGACAGTAGCAAAATATTACTCTCGATTAGGAATGGAAGTAATTGATCTTGGTCCAGCTGTTTTATCCATGCATTCACCATATGAGGTGACAAGTAAGGCTGATGTATACGCAGCGTATCTTGCATATCATCGGTTTTTATCTGGAAAAACCTAGAATAAACGATTTTTAATCTCCTGCATTATTTGTTTTAGACTATTTTCACAATAATCAGTATCACAGGATTTATCAATGCGGTGCCCAATAGGTAACCCTGCTAACCTCATCATTGGTACCGTAGCTTTCTTGCCATGACGCCATCGGGCATACAACCAATGACTCAAGAAAAACATGGGACCATATATCCATTTTTTATCAGGTGACCAAAAATCAATATTGTTTTTCCAGCATCGTGCAAGAATCTCCCATTGTGATTCTGTAAGTGCATCAAGGTTAGTTCGATGGGAATCGCTTAGTAATGCATCCTTCAACGGAATAAAGAGAACAGGGGTGTAGAACATTTTTGCATGTTGATTTCGAAGATCATCAATTAATTCAAGAGTAGCTTGGACATCGGTCTCGGTCTCATCTGGTTGACCCGTCATAATCGTGCAAAGTGGCCACCAGTCATGATCATTCATTAAACCAATACCCTGCTGTACCAACTCAGGCCATTTATCTACCGAATAGGGAAGTGCTTTACCCTGCATATACTTCTTCATTAATCTGACACTTCCTGTTTCGATGCCCACCTCGACGGATATAAATGGTTGTTTGTACATCTCACTAGTCTTCGGATTCCATTTTGTTTTTTCGATGAGAATTGGAGTAAGTTCTTCCAATAATTTTGGATCATAAATCACGGGTGCAAGAGATGCATGTGATAATAAAATATATTCAACACCCGGGCATGATGAAATAGTTTTATAGAGATCAACTATTGCAGGGCGATTTGGAATAAATTTTTGCTTTGATTTATATAAGAAAATATCCTCGGTAACGGTAAAAATTGTTTTACAACCGCTCTTCACATTAACCTTGACTTCTTGGAGAATATGATCAAGAGAAAATGAATGTTTTGTCCTATTTGTGGGACTACAAAACTGACATCCGCGTCCGCATCCACGGGTTATTTCTACCATACCATAACTTGCAGCGTGACGAATAATCGGAACAATATCACGATTCGGTTTATGAGCCTCAACAACTTTCGGTACCTCTTGACCATCTAATAATTGTTGGAATATCGTAACAATATCCGCCTCAGATTCTCCTTGAAATAACACATCAATTCCATATGATTTCTGCATATGAGCTTCATGAATCTGCCATGTCCCAGCTCCACCAACAACGACTTTTGGGCGATATTGTTTTATGACGGGATGATTGACTAATCGGAAAAATTCCGATGCATTAAGCGCTTCTCCTCCAAAGCCGATTAAACTATTATACGTTGTTGAAACATATGCTAATCCCATGGGATCCATTGACGAAATCCCAACAATTTTAGTATCTTCTCCAATGAATCTCTCTAATTCTTTATAATGACAAACAACAACACTTTCTTTACCAAATGCATCAATTAGTAACGCTTCTACTTTGCGTAAGCCGTATATGGTTCGTTTTGCTGATCCATCTGAATTAGTTGGTAGATCATTAAGAAAATCTCGCAAAGCATATCCTGAGAGCTTTCTTGGAAAGGTACAAATAAAGGCTGCAAAAGGGTTGTTGTCATATTCATTCGCCTCAGCCCGAGAGGCACATAAAACGATAGGATATCCCTTTGTTTCATGTTTTTGAACCAAGCCAATCCTCCGTAATTATCTAATCATTTATTCTTAAAGTACCTGTATGGTGTATATGAGAAGCGCTGAAATGAATTTTTATATCTTCCTAGTATTATGAATATTTATCCTATACTTAATTATATAGGATTAATTTGTTTGTATGTGCAAAGATAGGTGGAAAGGGGACAATAAAAAAGGATTTTATGGGATGCAAATCTCATTATGCTATCTATTACGATATAAAAGGTAAACCGTTAATATATGCAGGTATGTATGTAGATAGTATTGTTGACTTGCGGTTGATCCATCTCCAAGATTCCAAAAATAGGTATATGGAGGGGAGCCTCCGAATGATCTTCCATTGAACTGGATGGGTGTATTTATTAAACCATGGTATGGCCCATCCGCCCAGGCGTAGAGCTCTCGATAAGTCGTTGTATCGGAGGGGTTATTAGGATCACTATTTGTATAACCATGTTGAAATGCAGATAATTCATCATAGTCCGTTGCACCATCATTATCGGTGTCGATATCGTAGGGATTGGTGAAATATTGAAACAGCTCATCCTAATCGGAGAGATAATCACGATCGCGATCATGGGTTTGAAGCGTTAGGTTATCTTCGATATTTAATATAATGAAGGAGTGTTGGTTTGGTTGTGAAATAATTTTTGGTGCCTCACCCACAGATTTTATGTTGAAATTACTAATCTGACTACCCTGAAAGGTTGCAATAGTAGGATCAGTATATTGAAGAGCTTGAGCTAATCGATAGTTGTGAACCGTCGTAATACTGTAATTGGTGTTAATATGCAATGATTCATTCATATGCGCATTATGTTCAGGTGATGTACTGTATCCCATTCAAATTCTTCTCCTTCAAAAGGAAGTTCAGGTGCTTTTTGCCAGAGATGATAATAAATATTAGTGATAACAAGATCTGCTTGCGGTTGAATATTTTCTGCAAATCTTAGGATAACATAAAGACCGCAACAAATTAACTCTTGATCCATAGGTGGGTTACGTAAAAGGGATTCTTCATCCATGATGTGATTAGGATCATCATCTCTGATATAATAAAGACTATCGTATTCTATACCACGTTCCGATGGCAACGGTTGAGTCAGAATATGGATATTGAAAGACGAGGACATATCTGAGGTGTATGTTGCGGTTATTGATGTTGTAGGTGAAACTAGAATAAAGAGAAATAAACAGATTACGATAAATAAGAAAGTTTTTTTCATTTAATAACCTTATATATTGATGATTGAATAATAATTAATAATATTTCTTTTAATCAAATTGTACAAATACATAAAATACGTATATCAAGAGCCACATACGTACAAAGATGATGAAATTTCGAAAATACGGAGAAAACCTTCCAGAGATGGCCCTTGTTCATGGCGGCCCGGGTGCTTGCGGAGAACTCTCACTTTTAGCCCAAACATTATCAGAAAAAGTATCCGTCCTAGAACCACTTCTTACACCGCCATCGTTAAATCAGCAACTAATCGAACTGGAATACCTTATTCGAACATATTGCAAACATCCTACCGTAATCCTTGGTCATTCAGCGGGTGCATTGCTGAGTTACATTTTCACCGCTAAAAAACCCGCATTAATAAAAAAACTCATTCTTGTGGGAAGTGGATGTTTTGAAGAACCCTGTACAAAAGATATAATGAAAACACGATTAGCAAGATTAAACTTGCACGATAAAAAAGAAGTACTCTCGCTTATAAAAATATTGAAAAATCCTACCATTCAAAATAAAAAGATACATCTTAAAAAACTGGGAAATCTAATTGAAAAAGCAGATAGTTATGACACTATTTCATCTGAGACATCATCAATGAATTTTTCTTACGAAACCTACGATAACGTATGGAAGGAATTTGAAGAGATCCGACGTACAGGAATTCTTTTAGCATATGGCAAACATATTCACTGTCCAGTCATCGTTATACATGGGGATTATGACCCACATCCGGCAGAAAAAATACGCA
>JAHJFH010000163.1 GCA_018824925.1 Thermoplasmatota archaeon | reverse complement strand
GGATATATGCCTCTAACACGGAAGGCTCGCGTAGTGGGAAGCAGTTTAGTGATAACCATCCCAAGTCAATTAGCCAAAGCACATGATATCAATAATGGGGATCAGATTGAAATAATCCCACTTGGTTTGGGAGAATTTCGCATACGGAAAATCATTCTAAAGTAGGGTCTTTATATCTTTACTTACCACCCAACTTTTTGATATGGGTGATGTACAAATTTTTATCGGAAACATTTATATATCGATATACTTGATATAAACGTGGGGAAATCAATGAAAAAAACCATATCAATAATAGTAGTAGGATTTTTAATCCTAAGTGGCCTAGGAGCCGTTGCTCTACCTGCAAATACCAGCAACCAACCGCTTATAGAAACAGAAAATCTTCATCTATCAGCACCACAACTATCCAAATCAGCAACATATACCTCTATTCATCTACAAGAAGCAACTAGAATGTCGTTACGATCGGGAGAACCAAACCTTCCTGTTATTACCAAAGTATATGCCTACCCATTTGGTACGCAAATCAACGGTGTTGATGTCACCTTTTCTGAACCAGAAGAATACATCATCACAAATCCAATACAACCCGCACCAGAAGCAATACCACTACTTGATATTCCATCTATATATATCATCACACAAGATCAAACCATTTACGAAAGCACTGCATTTTACCCTAAGGAGCGCTATACGTATTCAGTACATGTTGGTCTTGACCAAAACACACATACTACTTTTGTCTCCGTAAAATGCTACCCGATTCAATACTCACCTGCCACCAACACCCTCAGATTTAGCAGCGATATTGATATCACCATTCGCACTACAGAACCTAAAGAACCTATGATCTTCGGTGATTCCTATGATCTTGCCATCCTTGCACCACAGGCTTTCGCGGGAGCGCTTCAGAGTCTTGTTGACCATAAAATTAGTCATGGTATTCAAACGACCTTGGTTACTCTTGAAACCATTTTGAATGATTATACTGGTCGAGATGATGCAGAAAAAGTCAAATATTTCATCAAAGACGCTGTTGAGGACTGGGGTATCACTTATGTCCTAATTGTCGGTGGTCTTGATGGACAAAAATACAACTGGCTCTTCCCAGTGCGTTACACTAATAACCTAGCCGGAGATCCCTATGAAACTGGAGTTCTCAGTGATTTATACTTCTCAGATATCTATAAATCTGATGGCAATATCACCGAATTTGAGGATTGGGATGCCAATGGAAACGATATCTTTGCAGAATTTAAACCCACCTCAAAAGATATCATGGACTTGGTTCCCGATGTCTATGTTGGCCGTCTTTCCTGCCGTACCTTAGACCAAGTCACATCTAATGTTGAAAAAATCATTACCTATGAAGATACGAAAGCAGACCCCTCCTGGTTTAATAATATGCTTCTAATCGCTGGTGATACGTATCAGGATTCACCAGGGGGTATTTGTGAAGGAGAAATATCAACAGAATACTCCTCAACCTTCATGGCAGGATTCACGTTTACCCGGCTCTGGGCATCAAATGGCCAACTCACTGGACAAACATCGGTAGAGGATGCTATTAATGATGGAGCAGGATTCATTCATATGGCAGGTCATGCCAACCCCAGTATTCTTGTTACCCATCCACCACAAAACAACTCAAAAATTACTATCCTACAGATGTATCATTTGAAATGGCTTGATTTCGTTGGTTATGTCTCAAAAGGTAAAATCGATAAAGCCATTGAGGCGATAAAAAAACCACGAAACCCGCGATTATCAAACGATGGCAAACTACCTGTGGTAATTATTGGAGGATGCCACAACAGTCAATATAACACTACCCTGATGAATATTGTTACCATGAAACCATTCTTCACCCATGCATATGGCTGGGGGCTATATGTACCAAAATGTTTTAGTTGGTATTTGACTAATCTTGAAAAAGGTGGAGCAATTGCAACCATGGGCAACACCGGTCTTGGAATGGGGTATCACGACGAAGCATATATAAGTGGATTAGATGGCTGGCTCTTACCACAATTCTTCAAACATTATGGTGTCAACAACGAAGAATACCTTGGAGCACCACATAGTCTTGCTATACGGGACTATGCACTAACCTATGACTGCAATACTGATCGAGAAGACCGACAAATGATTGAACAATGGGCTCTATTAGGCGATCCCAGTATGCTCATTGGTGGATACGAATAATATTCATTCTATCCCCCCCATCTTTTTTTTCTTTTCAATTGACTAGACGATTATTTTAATAACTTTTTCTTTACCATACTGTTTTCTGAAGGTAAACCCATGGAATCTAAAAGATTTCATTATCATTCACTAGAGATTATAGTAGACTCTTTGGTTTATGAACCATCTGAGGACACCTTTCTTATGCTAGAAAACCTTTCATGTACTGCTACTGATAGAATTCTTGAATTGGGAACAGGATGTGGCATCATTGCGTTAACATGCGCCCTTCACAGTGCTCATGTAGTTGCGACAGATATTAACCCGCATGCAATATCAATAGCTTATCAAAATTATATGCAAAATAAACACAATTTACGAGCTGACGTCCAGCTATTACGAGGGAATCTTTTTTCAATGATAAAACCACAACCATTATTTGATAAAATACTCTTTAACCCCCCATATCTCCCCACCCGTGAATCAGAACGGTTACCTGGGTGGATTAATACTGCTTTTGATGGCGGTGAATCAGGACTTGGGATAATTTCACAGTTTTTACAACCTCTTCCCCATTATCTTACAAAGCGGGGACAGGGATATTTCATCGCAAGTTCATTAAGTAATATCACTCAACTCAGAAAATCCTTTGATAAATGTGCTGTTTCTGGATCAATTATTAGTCAACAACGATTTAATGATGAAACATTATATCTATATCGGGTTACAAGATTGAATGGGTGACAGGATCGAGATACTCTTTTATGGTAAAGTCCTATGACTATATTGCATGTCATCGGAATATTATCCTTGGGGCGGTGATTTTGAAGCATGCGAGCCCAAGGGATGTATTGCAGTAGTCTTACTGACTACATCCTATATTCCACCAGATTCTGTTGCGATTTATGGTTCATTACGAACAGAAAATATCGGAATAGAAAAAATTATTGCAAACGTGATTTCAAATCCACACATCCGCTATCTTATGATATGTGGTGATGAAATACGGGGTCATCGATCAGGATCCTCACTAGTAGCATTACATGCTCATGGCATTGATGATAACCATAGGATCATCAATGCTCCGGGAGCGATTCCCTACATTGAAAATATCGATCAAGCCGCAATCAATCGATTTCAACAGCAAATTGAGATACTCGATTACATTGGCTGTTCTAACGCTACCACTCTTAACAGAATGATTACACACTATATTGATAAAACTCCAACAGCATTTGGGAATCCCCACTATGCGATTCGGATTTGCCCAGAAAAAAATTTATCTCTTGATGACTCACGGGCATTGCATTCAAAAATACAAATTGATTATATGGGAAAAATACAGAAACGAGGAGGATAACCATGTTTTCTTTTACCCAACCCCAGAAAGCAATACAATTAGGAGATGTTATTTTTGGTGGACAACCCGGGGAACATGCCACAGTTCTTTTCGGCGGACTGTTTTTTAAAGGAGCTCCTGACTACGAATTCGCTGCCAACGAACTAACAACAATGTATAACCTCAGTTCACAAACAGGAATACCTGCCATACCAGATTTCTTCATAAAAAAAGAGGAATATATCAACGATATCCTGGATTTCATCAAAAAAACAATACCACCAAACAAACCATTTTCCATTGATATCATTGAACCTGCATTAAAAATACAAACCTTACACAAATTACATGATAAGAAATTGTTAAATCGAACCATTTACAACTCCATTCATATCGGTGTAACCGAACAAGAACAAGAAACACTCGCCCAGTACCCACCAGCTATGGCAATTCTTGTAGCATTTAATCCAAAAGATACCTCCCCTGATGGTAAAATTGAGGTATTGGAAAATGGTGCTCATCTTCGTGAAAATGGGTTATTTGATGTTGCAAAACAGTGTAATATTGAAAAAATATTAATTGACACAGCAGCGTTAGCACCTGGACAAAATAGTGGAGCTGCAATCTCAGCACTACCCGTTATAAAAGAAGAATATGGTTTACCCTCGGGTTGTGCTATTCATAATGTTGTAGAAAAATCCTCCTGGTTAAACACATTTTCAGGATCCCGTGATATCGTAGATATTGCATCAAATCTCAATATACCCCTTTTTGGGGGTGATTTTGCATTATATGGCCCAATGCAGCATGCTCCCAAACTTTTTCCCTTGATAGCCTGGCAGGATATTCTTGTTGCGGAATATGCTGAACAGTATTTTGGTATAACACCTGCTCCAGGGCATCCACGGAGGATCTTTTACCCATGAGTCATCAGGTAAAAACTACTGTTATCGGATCCTATCCAACAACGATTAATCCACTGGATTTAATAAATGCTTATTTTTCACAAGAAACCCCAGTTTCATGGCAGCCTATGATTCTCGAGGTTGTATCTGATATGATTCAAGCTGGTATTGATATCATTACAGATGGACAGACCCGGGATCCATTCATTCAACTCTTTACCCGAAAATTAGCTGGATGTCGGGTGCGCGCACGAACAGAGGTGATCGATAAAATTGAACATATTGCACCTATCACGCTAATGGATCAGCTCTATCTGAGATCATTGATACCCAAGGAAATGATGATTAAGGGGGTACTTACCGGCCCATATACATTAGCATGTTCTTGTGTTGATATGTTTTATCATGATCAACAACAAATGGCAATAGATTTTGCGTATGCCTTACATAAAGAAGCCTCTGTTCTTCAAGACCATGTGGATATCATTAGTATTGATGAACCGTTTTTTTCACAGTCTATGCCGGAGTATGCCTACGATTTAATTAAAATCATCACAAACGGTATCTCTATTCCAGTGGTTTTACATGTTTGTGGTGATATCTCAGGAATCGTTGATAAAATTATTGAGCTTCCTGTGGATATTCTTTCTCATGAGTTTAAAGCCTCGCCACAGTTAATGACCGTGTTTTCTGAATATAGTTTTTCTCAAAAACTCTGTTTTGGTTCTGTTCGCTCAGATGATCCAACGATTGAATCTGTTGATGATATAACCAGACATATATCCAAGGGAATTGAGTTGTTTGAAGATAAAATAATTCATATTGCTCCAGATTGCGGGCAGCGATTATTGCCCCGGGACAATGCTCTTAAAAAATTAATCAATTTAACCGTAGCGGGTGAACAGATAAATGCCAGGTAAAAAAATTCCTTTAATACATGCAAAAAAAACACCGCAAAAAGATGTTATGTTGGATACTGAAGGGTTTTTTGTAATTGAGCTTATCAAAAACCAGGAAATCCAGGTTGAGTATTATTCAAATGTGTTTAAGAATAATAAAATTGTGTCAGGAATTTTAGAGATGGTGTTTGTGGGTACAAAAGCTGATGCATTATCTGATTCGATAGCACAATATATTTCGACCTTACGCCATGAACATTATCTCTATCTTGGCAGGGAGTTACAAAAAGCTCAGTATGCTCTTGAACATCATCAATCCTATGAGCAAGGTGGCTGTTAGGTTTTTCTGATTGTACTGTTTCCATTAAGATGTAGTTCTCTTGTCCCATTGTTGTTTTTTTCTGTATAGGCTTCAATGGTGAGCTGATCACCGATTTTAAATTGTTGGATTTCTTTGACTTTTTCATTCCAGAGGATGATCTCCTGATAGGTATTGTTTTGCTGTAGGGAAATCTTGGTTATAAATCCAAATTCTCCGTTATCTCTGAAAAATGGGCGGGAGGGTTCTCGATTGATTAGAATGCCCGTAAGTATATTTTCTTTTGCTTGTGGTAAGGGTGTTGATGGTAGGGAGTGGGTGGTTTCTGGTATATCAAGCATTCCCCATTTCCCGAGGTGTAGTTCTATGCCATTTGGTCCTGTTTTGGTATATCCATTTATGATTTTGATAGGTGAGTGAATGGTGAGGTGGTGTTGTTTCAGTAGATCAATATCGTCATTCCATAGGACTAGTCGGCAGGTACCGGTGTTATCGGAGAGATCAAGGTTGAGTACACGACCAGTTGTTCCATTTTTTCGGGTAAATGTTCGTTCGTTTTGTATAGCGGTTATGGTTCCTTGGACAACATATTCGTTATTTGGTTGAAGGTCTTTGATATGATGTAAGCTTAGGTGGTTTCGTCCGTGTTTATCTACTAGGTAGAGGGCAATTAGGTTTTTGTCGATAAGGTGTTCCCATACGGCGTCATAGTGGTTGATTTCTTGTTCGAATTGATCTAGGGGCATGATGTCTTTGATCTTTTGATATAATTGTGTTATGGTGGGTTGCATCCTTAGTGGTGTATTGGGCATTGGTTACTTATATGCTTGTATTTTAGATTAAAATAAGGTGGTGTAAAAGAAGAGATTTAATTGGGGAGAAAATAAAGATTTTTGAATTTTAATTTGACGGTTTCCATTTAAAGGCGGTTTTTTTCAAATAGGCAGGAATCTTTTTTCCATCTCTTCGAATATAGCCTTCGACCGGTGTCCAGCGAACGCCGTATTTTCCTATTTGGCTTTTTTCATATTTCATAGCGTCACCTCTTTTTTTTTGTTTCTAGTAGGGGGTTTTGCTATTATTTCTATATAAAATTAGGGTGGTTTTTGTTCATATTGTCATTTTAACAAAATCATGAATTTTTTTTAAAAAAAAAATCATATTAATTCTATACTT
>JAHJFH010000162.1 GCA_018824925.1 Thermoplasmatota archaeon | reverse complement strand
TTTTATAATAAGTTATATTTTATTTTGCGATCATTGCACGCATCCAATCAGCAACATTTTCTGCATGATCAGCAATATCATCAACCCAATCTGCTATTTTTAATAAATGATAGGTATCCATTGGGTCAAGTTTTTTCTCGAGTTTATAGATTCCTTTAACCATTGCATATTTTTTTTGATCTGCCTCATATTCAAAATTATGTACTTTATAAATAAATTGCTTTGTCTGCTCTCGTTCACGCTTTACAAAACTTGTTTCAATTAAATCTTTTATTGTTTCAACAGAGTTCTCCATAGCATTGACAGTTAGAACCACCAGTTTCACATGATCAATAAAAAGCTCTTGTAATTCCTTTGGAATTTTAGTATGACGCATATCTAACATAGTAACTAATTTCTCAGCATGATCAAGAATTTTATCTTCTTCTCGTAATGCCCACATAAATTTCCCTTTATCAACGGGCATAAGAATGGAGGAGGGAAGATGATTTCGTATATTACTTTTTATTAAATCTGCTTCATGCTCTATTTCTGAAACTCTTTCAGATAGTTTAGAAAAAGAACGATAATCGCCCTTATAGTATCTCACTAATCCATCACCTAACAGATTAATACATTCACGTACCTTTCCCATGTGTTCTAATAATTGTGCAAAGGGAGATTTTTTTCGAAATGTATTAGCAACAGGGGCGCGAAAATGATCTTTTTGTTCAACCATATTATATCACCGTCTTATCAACCAAATATTACTCTCAACAATAAAAAAATTCCTATACTTGTCCCAGCAGCAACTGGAAGGGTTATAACCCAGGATATAACAATTTTCTTGATTACACTTAAATCAATTGCTTCTAAACCACGTGCAAGACCCACACCAATTACAGCACCAACCACCGTATGCGAAGTTGATATCGGAAGCCCCATCTTCGAGCAAATAAGAACTGTTGTTGCCGCACCAAAATCAACACTAAATCCTCGGGTGTTGGTTAAATTAGTAATTTTATTACCAACGGTCTCCATAACACGTCGACCCCACGTCATACAACCAAAAGCAATACCAATACCGCCCAGCGCGAGAAGTGCCGTGGGAATAGTTACCTGACTACCAATAGACAGACCTTGTGCCAAAGGAATAATAGCTGCAACAGGACCTATTGCATTTGCCACATCGTTTGCACCATGAGCAAAAGCAACGTAACAAGAGGTTCCGACCTGAAGTTTTCTAAAAATTCCTTCAACTGTTACATAATCATCAGCCCCTCTTTTCTTTATTTTTCTTAATAAAAAAATCCCAATGAGCGCAACACAAATTGCGATAATTACTGAAAGTATAACGGTTTCAGTTTCAGATATATTGTATGTTTCACTAAGAGGTGTCTTCAAAAATAATGAAGAAACGATAAGAAAGGCAGTAAAACCAAAAATAACTGGTCCCACAATCTTTGCTGCTTCAACAGGGCTATCTTTAGCAAATATTGTTCGTACAATAATTTTGAAAATAAAAAAAGCAAGAATACACCCAGCTATAGGAGATAAAACCCAACTAGCAGCAACACTTCCAACCTTTCCCCAATTAACTGCTGATAAACCACCTGCTATAAGACCAAAACCCATTAAGGCACCAATTATTGAGTGTGTTGTAGAAATTGGCATCGATCTCCATGTAGAAAGCGTAACCCATAACGCAGCTGCAAGAAGACTTGCTATAAAACCTAAAAGCAGTAAATCGTTTGAAATCCCAGTCGTTGTAATTATTTCTTTTCTTACCGCATCTGAAACATGACTACCAACAAATACGGCTCCTATTAAATTCAAAATTCCGGCAATAATAACTGCTTGTTTGAAGGTAATAGCTTTTGCTCCGACAGCAGTTGCCATAGAGTTGGCTACATCATTTGCTCCAATACTCCATGCCAAATATAATGCAATAGCACCAGATCCACCGATAATCAACCACAGTGAATAATCCAACACATGCCTCCTCGATTTGCAGAAGTACCTAACTAAAAAAGGTATATACAGAAGATAAATAACTCTTACGAAAAAAAAAAATTCTACTTCATCAATGATAATTGATAATGAGTATAGAATCAATAAATCATACACAAATTAAATTAAATTCTATCCAAATACCGATCAACATACAATGTATCTAATTACAAAATGGTTTGGCACCTTCCTGTTCTCAAAAAAAGGATTACAGAACCATATTCTATTTCCCAATACACCAGAAGAGCTACAAAATAAAATAACTACTATAGCCACTGGTCAGATCCTCCTTGAGGAACGAAACCTTGCAAAAAACCACCCACACCCCATTGTTAATGAAAAACGTCTCATTCCCATCGGCACCTATAACCCTAATGACCTTTTTTTCACCACCACCATTATCGCCTCAGAACACTATGGCTATTCCCCTGATCTACTCCATACCATCATGCAAACCATCACTCAATCAGAGGTAGTAACTATACTCAAAGCACCCGACCTTCAAATCATCCAAATGGTCAACACTCTTGATGAACTCATCCAAACTGCTAATCTCCTGCAAGAAAGACACACCCGATGGACCATTCTCCCCACTCCAGAAGAAAATCTCGTCCCACTCACCACCACAATAAAAACCATTCAAACAGAAATAATCGCCCTACAAAATCAAATTGAAACACACATCCAATCTCAAGCACCTAACACCACATATCTTATAGGTCCCCTTATTACTGCGCGACTTCTAGCCCATGCAGGAAGTCTTCAAAAGCTTGCTATGCTCCCTGCATCAACCATACAACTCCTTGGAGCTGAAAAAGCCCTTTTCCGCTATAAAAAAGAAGGGGGTAACCCACCAAAACATGGTGTAATCTTTCAACATCATAGTATCAACACCGCATCTCGAAAAGACCGTGGACGCATCGCTCGACACCTTGCCAACAAAATCACTATAGCTATCAAAGCAGATGTCTTTACCAAACGAGACATTCGCGAAAGCCTAACACTTCTACAAAAGAAACAAAAAAAGCAACAATCATAATAAGGACAAACGCTTTTTCTTCCACTAGCACACAACCTACAAATAACACAATCTTTATCTGATGAGAGAGAGGATAATGAGTGACATAAAAACCGTACTTCGAGATCTTGGCGGCATCTTCATCATTATTGGTATAGTCTCACTCATCACCCTACTAATCCCGATCTATTTCCAGGAATACCCCCCACATGCTACATTTAACGGAATACTTGCACTTTTCATAACTGCTGGTATTTACCTTCTTATGGGAATCCCTCTCTATACAATATTCAGAAAGGCTGATCGTGCAACCTTTAAAAGTGCCATGGTAACTGCAGCGCTTGGTTGGGTATTTATCTCACTTATAGGCAGCCTACCCTTTTGGCTTATCCCCTATAACACCACCGTAGGGGCAATAATGGATCCTTTATCCGCTTACTTTGAATCTATGTCTGGATGGACTGGTACAGGATTGACGATGGTAAACCGTGAGGATTTTCTACCCTACACCCTACAATTCTGGCGATCCTTTATTCAATGGATCGGTGGCGTTGGAGTAATTGTGCTTACCCTTTCCGTTCTTGCCCGACCCGGGACTGGTTCATTCGTTTTATACAGAGGTGAAGCACGGGATCAAAAGACCCATCCCTCTGTAGTATCAACTGTCCGTACCATATGGTGGATATTTTTACTTTACACCATCATCGGAATTATTATTCTAGCTATCATCGGTATGCTTGAACAACCCGGTGTCGGTATGGATCTATGGCAATCCATCAACCATGCTATGACGGGTATTGCAACAGGTGGATTTTCTGTTACCGATCAAAGTATCACTCCCTTTGGTGTTGCCAGTCAGATTGTCATAATCCTGTTAATGATCTTTGGTGCAATCGCTTTCGCAGCCCACTATGATCTTTTGAAAGGGCGGGTGAAAGAATTCCTTTCCGATGCCCAATTTAAAGCAATGATTATTATCATCATACTAGGAATTATTGGTCTAACGTTTCTAAATACAAAAACATTTCTTGGAGACTACCTCACCTCCTTTGGTGCCTCTGCGTTTCAATTCATCTCAGCACTTACTTGTACCGGTTTTGCTTCAGTTGAAAACCTTCCAAGTTGGACTGAATCAACAAAATTAGTTCTCTCCTTTGCTATGGTTATTGGTGGCGCTGCAGGATCAACCGCTGGTGGTATTAAACTCTTCCGTGGCATACTACTTTTTAATGGTGTCGGTTGGCGTATCAAACGAGCAATCTCCACACCAAGACGTGTTTTTGTTCATAAACTCGGTCAAAAACCACTTTCAAAAGACGAAGCAATAGATCTCATTAATGAAGCAGCTATTATATCTTTTATGTGGGTTATCCTCCTTGGAGTGGGAGTTATAGTTATTGGTTATATCTACCCAGATTATAGCCTTGGAACTGTTATCTTCGAAGTCTGCTCTGCTCAGGGAAACGTAGGACTCACAGCAGGAATCACCGACATCTCCATGGCACCACTTGCAAAAGCTATGCTCATCATCAATATGTGGATTGGACGACTAGAAATCATCCCTATCATCGTCCTATTCAAATCATTCTTTGGTCTACGCAGAAACATCATATAAAACACACAAAAAAATGGTAAAAAAATCTTTTTATAGTCACGACTGGGAATACTGCGTGGTCTGAAACATAGTGAAAGACCCGCAGATGAAAAGTCGCATCTCATTTTTCTCAAGTTAAACCATATCTCTTTTTTGTCGCGTGCGGCAGGCATTAGCCTGCCCCTTAACGACGCGACAGGAGTAGTCAATAATATGAATGTTGTATGTAGCGGTAGCTCTAAAAAGATTGCAGGTGACACTCGTAATAACTGGGTAACCATGATGTTTGTCACCCATAACAGATATAATTGTTTTCGAAAACGGGTCTATGTCGACACCTGTATACAATCATTCCATGATTTGGAACGCTTTGGTTTTGAGTTTGGTGATTTTGGTTTCGCGCTCAACCATGTTCACTTCTTGGTAAATATCCCAAAGCGGTACTCAGTTCAAACCGCGGAAATCATGCTGAAATCCTATTCTGCCAGGAAAATATTTGAAACCTTCCCGG
>JAHJFH010000161.1 GCA_018824925.1 Thermoplasmatota archaeon | reverse complement strand
GTATGTCCATAATCTGCGACATCGATGACCCCGTTTGGTGTTGTGACTTTTATACCACCGACATTCCCGATATCTGGCATGGTACCTATTGCTGGAATGATAACATCAGCTTGAAAGCTAAATTCACTATTGGGAAATATTTCAGGACGTCGTCGACCCGAAGAATCTGGTTCTCCCAGTTTTGTTTTTTGAAATTCAATGCCAGTGACGATACTATTTTTTGTAAAAATCTTTTTCGGAACCGTTAAAGTAAGGATTTCAACGCCTTCGTGTTGTGCTGCCTCAATTTCTTCGATGTCTGCAGGCATTTCTTGGAGGCCACGACGATATGCAAGTGTTACTTTTTGTGCGCCAAGACGAAGGGCAGATCGAGCAGCATCAAAAGCAGTTGAACCTCCTCCAATTACAATGATAGTTCCAGTGAGTTTTTTTGATTTATTTTCATTGACTTCTTTTAGGAATTTTAAGGCATCGATGACACCTTTAGCGTTTTCACCTTCGATTCCCAGAGGGAATGATTTAGGTGCACCCCCTGCGATTAGAATAGCTGAAAAACCTTTTGCAAATAACGATGAAGGATCAGCAATGTTTTGATGGGTTTTGATTTGGACTCCAAGTCCTTTTATCCAGTCGATTTCTCTTTTGAGAATCCTATCAGGTAATCTATATGCAGGGATGGCATATCGTAACATACCACCGGCCTCATGTTCTTTTTCAAAAACAGTGACCCGGTACCCAAGTCGAATAAGATCCACCGCAGCAGTAAGACCCGCTGGGCCTGCTCCAATAATCGCAATTTTTTCTGTATAGATGATTTCACAGGGTTCGGTTTTTAAAGGTCGTCGAGCAAGTTCATATTCAGATGCATACCGTTTGAGTGCACGGATTGCAACAGCATCACCATCGATACCGAGTTCACAGGTTTCCTCGCAAGGTCGTGTACATACGCGTCCACAAACAGCGGGAAATGGATTGTTTTCACGAATTATTGCAACAGCTTCTTCAAACTTCTTATTTGCAATAAGGTTTACATAGGCTTTTACATTGACACCTGCGGGGCAGGCAGTAGTACAGGGAGGATTTCCTTTGAGTTCAACGCGATATTTTTTTCCATCGACGGCTATTATACCTGTTGTATTTTCTGGGAGTGTGTCCTCAATGCAAAAATTGTTGGTATCATCAGGTTTAGATGGTGTTTTTTTAGGTATGTTATTACCCCCTTTTTTTTGTTGGATAAGAATCGTTTTGTAATTCAGACCCTGACATCTGAATTAAACACTTCTTTAAAAAGGTATGATTCTCTGGTTAATATTACGAAATTTGAACATCTTTTATTGGATGATGTCGTTGTGCAAGTTTCCTGATCATATTTATATTACGTCCATCTTTTCCAATGAGTTTTGATTTATCCCGTGGGCTTACCTCGATTTTTACCACTCGTGCGGTTTCATCACCCTCGATAAGAATATTAGTTATTTGGTGTGGTTTACAGAGATTTTGAATAAATCGTTTCTGATCTTGATCAAATTCAACAAACTTGATGTTTTTTTTGAAAAGCTGTCGGAGTTTTTCAAGATTTTTTGCTTTGTTGCCGATAGCAATGCCCAATTGACCTTTTTCAACAACAAATATAATGCGATCGTCCTCTACGACACAGTCTTTTATTAAGGCACCTGAGTGTTTACTGGCAAGATTGATGAGTTGAACGGTTTCATTAGAAAGAATAATCTCTGACATTGTTAGGTCCTTTTTGAGATAAGATGCATGATGCTTGAGTCACCCTCATTGATCACTGCAAATGAGGATACAGCATAGCCCTTCCCACAGGTAGTACCTAACTCAACACTACTTCCTAAGTAGGTGTAAGTGGGAATTTTTTTTTCAGTGGCATGAGTAATAAGATCATTTGCGTAAGCACAATTTTTTGCGATAACAATTAATTTGGCTGTGTCGTTGGTGATAGCTGCTTTTGTGCGTTTTTCTCCAATATGTACAGTACCTTTTTTTACTACATCTTTTAATGCTTTTTGTATATCTACCATGTTAGTGTCCCTTCTTTTTTGGTTTTGGTGTGGGTTTTTTAAATCCCATTGTGAGTTCAACAGCACCGGTGCCGAGATTGACGGGTTGACCGACGATAATGTTTTCTGCGACACCATCAAGACGGTCTGTTTCACCTCGTTGACTGGCAAGAAGAAGATGGTTGACCGTGATTTCAAAGGCGGCTCGAGAAAGCACTGAGCTTTTTTCACCGCTGACACCATGACGTCCAATAGCGCGAACGGTTCCATCAGCGGTCATGACATCAGCAACGATCATAATATGACGAAGATCGACAATCAATCCCTGTTCTGAAAGGGTATTATGTGCTTCGTGTATGATCATGTTACGGGCTGCTTCGATACCGAGTTCTCGAGCGACAGCATGGATATCGTTTGTAGAAGTTCTATATGGATCGACACCATCGATTTCCAAAACTTCTTTGAAGTTACTGCCTTCGCTATAGATAACATATCCTTCATTTGGTTCTTTTCTGATTATGACTCGTTTGACGCCATCAATACCTTTGATTTTAAGTTTCTTTAAGGTTTCGTTGATGCTTTGAAGATTTTTGTACCCTGGTTCTTCAAGTGTGATTTTTATTGCATCTTTTTCTATTTTGGCATCAATTTTTCGAATGCTTTGGATTTTTTCATGTATTTCTTCGAGAGTGAGTCCTTTTTTCTCAAGGGTTTTTTTATTGGGTTTAATATAGAGTATAATATTGATGAGATCCATTTCAATATCAGCGACGTCAGTGAGATAGGTTATTTCGATTTGATTGGCTATTTCTTTTGCTAGATCTGGGTTGACACGGAATTCATCTCGTAGGTAGATGTTCATCATTGGTGTGGATGGAATAGATCGTGCATCAACGATTTCTATCAGTCTAGGTAATCCTAGGGTAACATTAATTTCAGCGACTCCTGCGTAATGGAACGTACGCATAGTCATCTGCGTACCCGGTTCGCCGATACTTTGGGCTCCGACCATTCCACAGGCTTCTGTTGGATCTATAAGATTTTGTTGATATTCAAAGCAAACATGATCTATGATTTCTTTTAATTTTGGTAGTAGTTCTGTGTTTTTACTAAGATTTTTTATGATATCATTTATTACAGAAATGGGAAGGAATCGGTCTTTGAGGTGTTTGTAGATTTCTGAGCGTAGTTTTTGATATTCTTTTGATTCGGTTTTTTCCTTAATAGGTGGAGGAACTTGTTTAATAATGGGTTCAATTTTTTTAGATTTTTTTGAGTTTTTCTTTTTTGTTGGTGTTTTTTTGGCCGTGGTTTTTTTTAGAGGTGTTAGTGGCTTTATTGGTTTTTTTGTTGGTGTGTCAGTTTTTATCGTTGTTTTTTTTGTTTCTTCTTTAGCAGGAGGTGTTTTTGGAGTTTTTTTCTTGGTGGGTGTGGCTGCAGGCATTGTTATCGTGCTCCCTTGCTAATTTCATAGATTATTCGATTAACATCCACTGCTTTTCCGTTGGAACTGCGGGCGGGATCGACGCCATCTTCACCGTAGAGAAATTGGATAATATCTCCTCCTGTATGTCGGACGGTGCCGTCACTTTCAACCTTGAGGTCTTCAAGGGCATTAACCAATCTTCGTTGCATATATCCTGATCGCGAGGTTCGTACTGCGGTATCAACGAGACCTTCTCGACCTCCCATTGAGTGGAAGAAGTATTCGGTGGGGTTAAGACCGCTTTTGTAGCAACTGGCAACAAATCCTTTTGCGCTCGATCCGAGGTCGCCTTTGGGGAAATGAGGGAGGGTTCGGTGTCGGTATCCTCGGGAGATTCGTTCTCCTCTGACTGCTTGTTGTCCGACACATCCAGACATTTGTGATAGGTTAAGCATGCTTCCTCGAGCTCCGGATTTTGCCATGATGACTGCGCTGTTATCTAACCCAAGGTGTCGGCTAGCGATTTCTCCTGCCATGTCTCGAGCGCGGCCGTTGACTCGCATGATTTCCATTTCGAGGGTTTCTTCGAGGCTGCGTCCGGGGAGTGCTTCGAGTTGGTTGTTTTCAAAGGCTTGGACTAGGTTTTTTATTTTTTTCTGGGCGTTGTCTAATCCTTCTTGGATTTGTCGTTTTGCTTCTTCTGGGATGTCTTCATCTTCGATTGAGGTGGTAAAACCATAGGCGGTAAGGGTTGATATTCCCATTAGAGTGACTTGGTCAATGAATGCTCTTGCTACGTCTGTACCATGGTCACGTATTATTCGTTCAATGATACGGCCTTTGAAGGAACCGATGCTGTTTTCGTCGATAATTCCCTGTTTGAGTACACCATTTTTTATAATAACATATGCATGGTTGGGGCAGTCAGGAGCTGAGCAGACCTCACAGTTGAAACAGGCTTTTGCTTTGTATTCCATATTAAGGTTTTTGGGGAGTAGGACACTGAAAATATCTCGACCGTAGACAAAGTCATTTCCTTGTTTATTAGTTTGTATTGGTGGGAATTTATTGACGTATTTAAAAGCGGCTAGTATTCTTGATGTCTGTTCACGACTGAATTGTTTCTCTCGATAGGTGAGGATAAAACATCCTGAGATGTGATCGTGAAGACCACCTATGATAATACCTCCAAATCGAGGTGAAAGGATGTTTTCTTGTACCTTCATAAGAATTTCGGCTTCTGCTTTTGCCTCTTCTCCTTGGAGGAGGTGAAGATTCATTTCATCACCGTCAAAATCAGCGTTATAGGGTGGGCATACGGAGAGATTAAAGCGAAATGATCGGTAGGGTACGACTTTGATGCGATGTGCCATCATTGACATTCGATGGAGGGATGGTTGTCGGTTAAAAAGCGCAATATCGCCCTCAATGAGTTGTCGTTCAATAACATAACCTGGTTCAAGTTTTTCAGCGACATCTTCAGCGTTTTTTTCGGTAATTTTAATACGTTGTTCCATACCGTTACGGAATCTTTTTACATAGTTGACTTGGGGTCGATAATGCATGGGATCTGTTTCTGGTATGGCGCTGTTGACAATGAGTTTTTGACACCATTCAAGGTTATGTGGTGTTACTCGAACAGGGACGGTAAGTTCGCGGGCAATTTCTATTGGTACACCTATTTCGTTAATACTGAGGTTAGGATCTGGTGAAATAACGGTACGGGCGGAAAAATTAACACGTTTACCGGAGAGATTGCTTCGAAATCGTCCTTCTTTACCTTTAAGTCGTTGTGCAAGTGTTTTTAATGGACGACCAGATCGATGTCGTGCAGGGGGAATACCTGAGGTTTGATTATCAAGATAGGTGGTAACATGATATTGTAGTAATTCCCAGAGATCCTCAACAATTAATTGTGGTGCACCAGCATCACGGTTTTCCTGAAGTCGCTGATTTATACGAATAACATCGACCAGTTTATGAGTCAAATCATCCTCTGAACGTTCACCGGATTCAAGGGTAACGGATGGCCTGACTGTCACAGGGGGAACCGGTAGAACAGTGAGTACCATCCATTCTGGTCGAGCTGATTCCCGATTAACATCAAGGAGGGGGAGGTCTTGGTCTGGTATTTTCTCAAGCCATTCTCTGATTTCAGTTGGGGTAAGTTTTTTTCCATTTTCACGGAATGAAGTAGGTTTGTCTAAATCGATTTTTCCAGGGATGTGTTCACACCGAGGACATTGATCGATTTTTACAGCATCAGAAATAATGTTTTTAAAAACATAGGCATTATCACGGCCTTCTTTATCGTTTTTATCAATGAGTTCTTTGTATGTTTCAAGGTGTTTATCTGCTAAAAGAATACGTCCACATTTACGACAGGTTGCTCTAAGGGAATTTCGAATGGTTTTTACAAAACCGACATGGACCACAGGCATGGCTAAGTCAATATGGCCAAAATGACCAGGACATTTATCCTTACCTACCTTTAATCCACAGGTTTTACATCGAAGTCCAGGTTCGATAACACTTAACCGTTGATCCATAAGTCCCATGGTGATTGGAAATCCATCATCATCATAGGTATCAGCAGTGATGACTTTTGTAGCGCTTATTTTTCTAATTTCATTTGGTGATAACACTGAGAATTCAAGGCCACCAATGCGTTTTGTGATATTTCGGGATCCTGGCATATTTATACATCCTCCTAAACAAGAGATTCCAATTTAATTCTTGGAACCACACATAATGATTTTAGCTCATTTATTAGTAGATAAAAAGCGTAACTCATCTCAACGGGATAGATATCAGCTTTATCGCCACATACTGGGCAGTGTAAGCGTCCATGTCGATCGATGTATACCGTATGTCCACAGGTGTTACAGACATATTTTACTGTAATATCTGATTCATCAAGAAGCCGATCTTTGATAACCATAGAGGCACCATGGCCGATGAGACAATCTCGTTCCATTTCACCAAATCGTAGACCGCCTTCTCGCGCACGTCCTTCTGTTGGTTGACGGGTAAGGATTTGCACGGGTCCTCGTGATCGAGCATGGATTTTTCCAGCGACCATGTGGTGAAGTTTTTGATAGTAGATACAACCAACAAAGATCTCGCATTCAAGTTGTTTTCCAGTGATCCCATCATAAAAGAATTCTTTACCGTTGTGGCGAAATCCATTTTTTAGTAATGCATCCCGTAAATGTTGTTCTCGTTCTCCGCTAAATGCGGTGCCATCAACCATGCGTCCTTCTAATGAACCCACTTTTCCACCTATCATTTCAAGAACATGCGCAACAGTCATACGTGAGGGGATTCCATGGGGGTTGATGATAATATCTGGTGACATTCCAGATTCGTTAAATGGCATGTTTTCCTGAGGGACAATATATCCGATGACACCTTTTTGACCGTGTTTGGAAGCAAATTTATCCCCTAGTTCAGGGATTCTTTGTTCCCTGACTTTTATTTTTACCATACGGGATCCATTGACTGATTCTGAAAGCATGACTTTATCTACAATGCCCCCTTCGCCATGTTGAACAGTTACTGATGTTTCACGTCGTTTCTGAGGAGTTAAAAAATCAGTTGGTTCTTCAAGAAATCGTGGGGGTGAGGTTTTTCCGATGAGGACATAACCACCATTGACATTGCTTTCTGGTGAAATGAGGCCATCTTCTCCGAGATTGTTGTAGGAATCTTCACTGCGAACACCACGGCAGTCAGGGTTTGGTATTTCAAAATGATCTTCTTGGCCGCCAGGGTATCGTTTTTCTTCACTACTATAGGTTCTCATAAAAGAACTGCGACCAAGACCGCGTTCAATCGCGGCTTTACTAAAAATAATCGCATCTTCCATGTTATAACCATGAAATGATGAAATTGCTACGATGAAATTTTGACCAGCTGGGCGTTTATGGAATTTTATATATTTTATAGGATGAGTCTGGACAATGGGTGTCTGAGGATAATGGAGTAAATGACCTCGGGTATCAGGCCGTATTCGGTAGTTTGCTGCCCCAAAACCAAGAGATTGTTTACCCATCCCTGCACCCATGGTGATACGGGGTGATGAATTATGTTCAGGATAGGGGACAAGAGATGCACCAATTCCAAGGATACACATTGGGTCAAGTTCCATGTGGGTATGATTTTTGGTTATATCAGATTCTCGAAGTCCGATGAGGGTGTTTTCCTCTTCCTCTGCATCAATATATTCAACAATGCCTTCGTTGATAAGGTCTATCCATTTTTTCTTTCTATCCATGAGGTCTTTAAGATATTTTTCTGAAAGAGCGAGTTTACCATTTTCTGCGATTAGTAGTGGACGACGGAGTCGACCACTATCACAGTTAACGATGACATCATTTCCCTCACTATCGTACATAACATTTATTTCATTACTAAGAAGTCCTTTTCGACGGCGTTCACGTAGTTTTTTTACAAGTTCCTCTCCGTTTTGTTGCATACCAATAAGATCACCGTTAAGATATACACGTGATCCAGTGACATCTTTTGTGATATCTTTAACACCGAGGTCTATAAGAACACTTTCAAGTTCTTTGTTTGGGAAACCTTCTGATATTTCTACTGCTAAAGCAAGGTTTTTGACAAGACCACAATTTGGTCCCTCTGGTGTTTCATTCGGACAGAGACGACCCCATTGGGTTGAATGTAGATCGCGTGCTTCGAAATGTGGTTGTGAGCGAGTAAGAGGTGAGGTTACTCGACGAAGATGACTTATTACAGCAAGATTGCTGGTACGGTCGAGTAGTTGGGAAATACCAGCTCGACCACCAACCCAATTACCGGTTGCTAAAGCATGATGAATTCGTTGACTTAGAACATCTGAGCGGAGGCAGGAACTTATTTTTATTTCCTTTCCTTTTGCATGAACTCGTTCAATTTGATATTTAAGATCTTTACATAATGCTGTGAATGCAACACGGAAAAGATCTTCCATGAGATCCCCCGCGAGCTTCAAACGTTTATTGGCATAGTGATCTTTGTCGTCTGGTTCTCGTTTACCGAGTGCTAATTCTAAGACGGCCATCCCCATACGTGCCATAAAAATTGCTTTCGTTAATCTGTCCTCTGGGGCATTCCCAAGATGAGCTAGAAGATGACGGTCCATGATGGTCTCAACACGTTTAATTCGGTATTCTTTTGCTTGTCCACCGGCGAATTTTTTCCCTAAAAATGCGATTGCTTCATCCTTAGTTGTGATGTTGTATTCTCTGGCGCATTCTTCGATGTTTGCAAGAACATAGGGCTCCATTTTTGGATCAACACAGATGATATCGACTATTTCTTCATCGTTTTCCATGCCAAGTGCCCTTAAAAGAATGATCAAGGGTATCTGTCCGTAGGTTGTTGGTAGAGAAACCATTAACATGCCGTCTTTTTTCTTTTCGACAACGGTAAGTGCACGGTAACCTTCTCGTTGGGAAAAAACTTTTGCGACTTCGATATCATTTCCATATCGGCTTGATTTTTCTACTAATACACGGTTTGGTGCTAGATCTTCGACTGTGATCAAGACCCGTTCTGTTCCATTACTAATAAAATATCCACCGGGGTCGAGAGGATCTTCCTGTTTTTTTTGTAATTCTGTTCGATATTCGTCTGCTGAGAAGGGGCGGTCAAGTATCTCCTCTAAAACTTTTTGTGATATATTACATTTTTTAGATTTCATCATGATCGGGAGCTCACCGATTCGTACCATTTCGGGTTCATATTCAACCTCATTTTTTATGGGTATGAACTCTAGTTCGACGTGTGCTTCGTAGGTGAGATCTCGAAGTCGTGCTTCCATAGGAGTTAAGGGTCGTTCGGTTCCATCAGCCTCTTTTACTTCAGGGTATTTTACACGAATTTTCCCAAATTTTATTTTATATCCTTCAATTTCGGGATAGATATATCCCTTTTCCATGCCCTCTTCTTCAAGGCCGATGACCGTTGTATCAACAATTTTTTGTAATCGGCGGTCTAAAAAATCGTTATATGACGCGAGTTGATGATTTACTAAACTTCGGTCTCGAAAAAAAGCATCCACAAGTTCTCTCATTCTATAACACACCCACACTATCTATTTATGACTAATTTAACCATCTACCTTCATGTTAGTATGATATAATCCTTATCTATTTTCACTCTCGATTACGAGACGATAGGCAATCGCGGTTTCAGCGGTTGGGCTTTTTCGAGTAATTTTCACGATTTGTCCTGGTTGAGCACCGATTGCAATTGCGGTGGGATCGGTGTTAAGTAGTTTTGGTAATTGCTCTGGTTTAATATTATATTTCTTTAGAAGTTCCTTTGTTTCTTTATCAGAAATTATTTCGTGATTTGGAACAAGATCGT
>JAHJFH010000160.1 GCA_018824925.1 Thermoplasmatota archaeon | reverse complement strand
TGCCATTGATATCCTGTTTGTTTATGTAAATCACTGTGTAACCAATAGGTACTGCTTTGGCTACTGTTGACAGAAATGTTAAATTGTAAATAATTGTATAAAGAGTCACTGTCTGTGTCATTCCCCCAATCGGTTATCAGATATTCATCATTTTGATTTTTAGCAAATGATACAGAGGGTTGTGAAAAATCGGTATAGGCATAAGCACCTGTTATGTATTGGTCTATGAAATCTTGTTCTGACCATGTTAGGGTATCTCTGAGTTCAAGCCTGATATGATAGGGGCCATCAATTTCTCGGTTGTGAATATTTTCTCCACTGAAGAGAATAGTAAAATTATTTACCCCCATAGTAAGTGTTTCTTCTGTGCTTTCCCATGCAATCCAGTACCATTCCCATCCTGATTGTTTATGTAGGTCTGCACCAAGCCAGTATGAACCACCAGAGGTGCAATTTATTGTTACATTTAATTCGAGATAATCGCCATTTGAGATGATTTGATCACTAACACTGATGAATTCAGCACCGGAGCTTTGGAATTCATTATAATTATAGCTATTTGTCTCATATGGTTCAACTCGGTCTATTGTACGCCAGTTATCGTTACGCAATTCTAACCGAACTTTATATGGACCATTAACCTCCTGATTCCTAATTCTCATACCATCGAATTGGATTTTTACAATTTGGTCGCCTATATCAAGATAAGTATGATTATTTGCCCATCCTAACCAATACCATCCATTTGTATCCGAATGAAGGTCACCAGTGATTTCATAAAATCCCGCTGATGATACATTGACTGAAACATTAATTTCAAGATATGCATGAGGTCCAGGTGTAGGAATACCCCAATCAGTTATACTATCAACATTAAATTGAGCTGAGGCGGATTGGAAATTATCATAGGTATGCGAATCAGTATTAAGATTGTTGATGACGTCAAGGAGTTTCCAGTTATCGGTATCCCATAATTCGAGTCGTAATTGATAAGGACCATCAATTTCACTATTTCGTATTGCTTCTCCATCAAAATCAAGAGTCATAGTTGTTATTCCAGCCGGTATCGATGTCCAATTATTGGCCCATCCGATCCACTGCCATCCTGTTTGTGGAGATTCTTTATGGAGGTCACCACGAAATTCTACATTCGTTTCGCTTTCTGCAGTTACGTTAACACAGACACGGAGAAAATCGTATTCACTTCCAGGATCATCAGAATCATATCCTTCTGCTGATGCAGAGGTTGAATTAAAACCTACAGTTGAACTAATAAATTCTGAATAGGCATAAGCATTTGTTTCCCCATCATACCGATCCATTCGCTTTCTTGTTTCAAAGTTCATCAATTCCATATAGAATTGATACGGACCATTATGTTCAGATGAACTAATTTGCTCTCCATTAAATTGAAGGATAATATTTTCAACTGTTGGATCAGTTACCGTAATGAATTTATTTTGCCATCCAAGCCACTGCCATTGATTATCTGCTTGTTTATGTAGGTCACACCAAAGTTCATATTCTCCAGGTTCAGTAATATTTATTGTGACAGAAATATTAAGATATTCATATTTTACATCACCGGAAATATTGTATCCATTATCTGAAACCGACTCAATAGATGCTGATGTTGATGAGAAATTTGATATATAATAAAGATTAGTTGTTTCAAAACTTTGATGATCTAGTTCATACCATTCATTTTGCCGTCGGAGCCACACATCAACATCAAATGGTGAACCGCTATCAAATTCGGTTAGACCAAGATTCTCGATGTTGTCCTTTATTTCTATTGTATCAAATTGAAGTGTAACAGTATGATTGCCAACCGTGAAAAATTTGTCTTTTCCACTACCTGCAATGAAATTCCAATTCCATCCTTCGTTTTTATGCAGATCTCCACCGATATTATAATATCCCGACTCATTAACAGAAAGTGATAAATCAACTATTAGATACTCTGGTGTTGTAGGTGACGATAAATAATCATTATTACTGCCTGTGAAAAAAGCTGGACGATCAGCTAAATTCTCGAGCATATATGGTTGGGTTTGATATTCATGTATATGATCGATAGACATCCATGAATCATCCATGAGATTAAAATCAACAGTAAATGGTCCATTATATCCTGATGTTTGAATCTGGGCGGTATCAAAAGAAACATTAACCATTGTAATGCCCGTTTGAGTTATCGTTATTGATTCTTCAGCATAGCTAATCCAAATCCATTCATTCCACCCCTGGCGAGGAATGACTTTATGCATATGACCGTTGATATAATAACTTCCAAGTTCTGATGCATTAATAGCTAAGCTTACATTTATTTTCCGTCCGCCATCAATCAACTCATCTCCATAAGGAGAATCTGGGGTAAATTGTACGGGTGGTTGCCCAAATTGGTCCAAGAAATAGGAATTATCAGTATCGAATTCAATATGACCTATATCAAAACCATCTTTTCGAAGCCATAGGTGCACGCCATATTGTCCCTCCCGGCCACTGTTTTGGATGTCATATCCGCTATATTCTAATGAAATATTTTGGACTCCACTAGATTCAACTTCAAAATGATTTGAACTCCATGCAATCCAATACCATCCAGGATTACCATCTTGATATAATTCTCCAGATACCTCAAACCATCCTGTATCATTGAAGCTTATTGGAACCGTTATTCGAATACCGTCATAGTCCCCATCACTATCATCATCGAATCCTTCATCTGAATGATCACCGGTAAATAATGCATCAGGTATGGAAAAATCAGTATAATTATGGTCTGAGGTAGTAAATTCACGATGACCTAACCAATTCCATGGAGTAACTGACTGCAAATCAAGATGTAAAATGTAGGGTCCATTATATCCCATACTATAGATTGAATCACCACTGAAAACAAGATTCATTGTGTTTGAACCATTGTGTAAAAATGTTTCATTCCATGTGTGGGTTATCCACATATGTCCTGTTTCATGACTACTATGAAGATTTCCGTTGAGGTGATAGTCCCCTTCGTGACCATCAGATACATTTATTTGTACTGTGATTAGTAAATTCTCATCAACATCTGGCCCCATATCCAAAATCGTAACAACATGTGCAGCAGGTTTTGCAAATTGATCATAATCATAGGGTATTGTCCCATCTGGATCATAACCGGCTAACCACTCCTCCCAATTACCGTCTTGAACGCGATGTAAATTGAAATTTACGTTATATGGACCAAGTTGCTCATTGTTATAAATCTCAGTTCCTTCGAAATAAATTGGTATATATATTGTAGTGTTAAGATCTACTCCATCGATATAAATGGTTTCTGATCGATTCCATGCAACAAAAAACCATTCTTCCCATCCACCTGGTTGGAGAACTCGTTTGTGTAAATTGCCATGGACGCTATAGTTCCCAGGAATTGAAGCAATGATACTTGCATTTACCACAAGCATGTTATAATTATCTACAGGTCCAATTGTGTAGTAGCTCAGCGGTAAACTGATATTAAAACCAACATCAGGTCGCGCAAATTCATTAGCATTATAACTTGTTGAGGTGATATATTCCATATTATCGAGTTCACCCCATTGACCTTCTTTATAAAGTCCTATCCAGATGCGGTAGGGTCCATTAACACCCTCTCGTTGGATGTCCTCTCCTTCAAACATTATTTGTACTATGTTTTCACCAATGTTGAGATATTGATGAGTTTCATTTCCAGTGATGAAATGCCAGAATTGTCCATTTAGACCACCGTTAATACGGTATTGGTCAGCTTGCGTAACATTAACAGTAATATTTATCATTAAACCATCATAAATTCCAGGTTGTCCTACCGGATAATCATCAATACTTTCAATGGTGCATCCTGTAGTAATTCCAAATCCACGCCAGGCAAACACTTCATTTTCATTTGGATCTGTTGCGGTAAATCTTAAATCAAACCAGTTACCATAGGTCATAATTGTTGTTGGGATTGTGAAACTAAATGATCCATTTCCGCTTATATCATTTATGAAGATATCACTATCAAGGATATGCTCGCCATTCCAATCCCAGTACATTATTTTCCATTCATAGGTACTACCAACTACCTCAGATAGGTTACTAATATATCGCAATGAATAAGCTCCTGTTGCAGTCCCACCTGGCTTATATTTTTGTTTGTCCAAATCAAAATTTAGAAGCAGCGAACTCACTTGAAGACCCCATGCATCAGCTCTTGCCACCTGTGGAAATGATTGAGATTCGTTTGCTACAAACATTCTCAACATATACTGTCCATTAGTAAATGATGAGGTGTTGATGACAATATATGCATGACCTGAATCGTTGGTTGTTGACGAATATGTCTCGAGATACTGTTGCCCGTAATAGAAATCATTGTCACGAATTTCTTTATATACCTCTACAATGAGATTTGAGTTTGGTAACTCATTAGATGTAAGGTTCATATGAAGGGCATCCCCTGGTGCAAATTGCCAATTATCTAGCATCCAGTCAAGCCACCCACATTCATGCCAAAAGGGAAGTAAAGAAATATTTCGAGTAATAGTTTGATTAACATCCGATTCACCGATAACAATAATTTCCCAATGATTATCATAATTGGATCCTGGTTCCGAACACCATATCTCTAATTGATACAAGCCTGGTCGACAAGCAATACTATAATTTCCTGATTCAGAATCGCTTGTTGTTGAATTTTCAGAAAAGGTTTGTTGATTAAATAAATGAACCTGAGCTTCTAAGGGTGCTCCAAATGCGTTGGTTACGACACCCTGGATAGTACAGGATTCTGGTGGTGGACTTGTGAATTCGTCATACATGTAATTCTTAGTGATATAATCAATATTATCAAGATGTCCCTCTGTAAAACTTCGTGCTTGGATATATACCCATAATGAATCATTAGTTCCTTTTTCATATATGAGCGAGCCATCAAAAGTGAAGTTTAAGGTTTGTATACCCGTTTGATATAATGAAATTATTTTATGCATGTGTGCAATATGCGGATCTCCACCATAACTAAAATCACAAGTACCGATGTCTGCATCAAATTCGTAACTATCAATTTGTCCAACATCTAATTGTAAAACAATTGTTAAAAAGTCATAGAGTCCATCATTATCTGTATCAACACCGACATCATCGAGAATCTGTAAAAAGTATAATGGAGGCTTATCAAATTCTGATATATTATATGCAGCGCTTGTTTTTGTGATACTATCTAACCAAATTAATGAATCATTATCATAAACATATAAATCAAAGATTACAGAATATGGTCCATTGAAATGTTTTCTGTAGATTTTTTCTCCTTGGAAAGCAGCTTCAACTAGAATAGATTCAATACTTGCGTATTTGTCGGTTTCAAATGTACTGATACGAATTCCGGTTTGGCTTCGTAAGGTACCTCTTATAAAGTAATCGGCTGCTTGAGTAGTAGCAAATCGAATCTTTCCCATTAGATAATCATAATCGCCATCAGCGTCTTGGTCGAATGGTGTTTCAACATAGTATGAATTATTAAACGTCGCGAATGGCTCACTTGTACCAACGAGCATGGGTATATTTTGATACATTTCGGAGTCATTCCAATTTGGATCCTGATACGGTATTAGAGTGGCTTGATTGGTTCCATAACCAGATATATATACTAATTCTTCTTTTGCATTTTTTAACAGATAAGAGGGTGGGAATGTGGTAGTGATTGTTGAGGTGAATGCAGGATTCGCTAGGTATCCTCGTATTTCGACTGAATGTAAAGATGGCCCTAATGGCTCTTCAATGATTAAACTCTCTCTTGAAACATAGGTTGCATTTACTATGACATTGAGTGGTGTTGTACTCATTGTCGATCCGATGAGGTTTTGTATTTCTACTTGGGTTTCAATGGGTAAAAATAAAATATTATCAACCCTAAACTGTAGTGGTATACTGAGGAATAATGCCTCCATATCAAATCCCTCTGATTCAGTTATGGATGAATTTACGATATCCTCCATATCTGCAGCTTCATCTGCATCAATGGTTCCATCGAAGTTAATATCAGATATCATTCGAATAATTTCATTATTACTAATAATCTGTCGAATCATGTCAACAGTTGAGACATTCCAAGAAGTAAATTCAATATCAATAGTTATTGGATCTGGATTAGTACTATTTAATGAGATATCACGGTAGATTGTTTGATTTGTACCAACTGTTATTTGCTCAACCACATTTTCGTAACCACCAATAGCTAATGGTGGTCCTTCTCGTGATTTTCCAATAAGTTTTGCGAGTGTTATAAGATAAAAAGATCCGGGATAGGTATTGATTTCAAAATAGCCGTTGTCATCGGTTCGAGGAAACTCTTTTTCATTTCCCTCATAGGGATGAATTGGATCATAAAGAATTAATTCTGTATCACTAATTGGTTGACCTCCACTAGTTAGGTTACCGGCTATACGGCCGGTATTAGCAGGTTTAGGTTCAAGAAATAGTGTACCTACATCATTTATTCCTTCAGTGATTACAAGATCTTCTGTTCCATTTGTAAAAAATCCAGGATAAAAGATTATCAACTCAAGATCCCCTGCGATGGCCCCGAGAATAAAATCTCCATTGACATCTGTTTCTGTATCATTATGGAAAAAATGTGCTCCTTCGACCATAACAAAGACATGCTCAATGGGGGCACCTGAATCAATATTTCGAACCGTTCCCGTTATCGTCGCATTTAACACCCATATTTTCATAAGATGGACATCATGATAATCGACCTCACCGTCCATATCATACATCATCCACCAGATATCTTCTGACCAACTATTTGATTCGAATCCCTCGGCTTCAAAAAGTATTTCAACGCGATCATTCATATTTTGAACAGCAGTTTCATTAGGCAAAAATGTGATTTCATAATAACCTTCTGAATTTGTTGTTGTCATCCCTAATATATCAAATGGTGCTCCCTCAGTGTAAATCGTAATATTTGCATTTTGGATTGGTATATTTGGTGTAAAATCCTGGTATACTTTACCAAAAATAGTGATATTTTCAAGGGGTCCTGGCCCAGGACCTCCACCAACCGTTACTGAGACATTTTCCCAGTGGGTTTGGTTAGCCCATATTTGGACATCATAAAGGTGAATGGTTTCAAATTCCGCTTGTTTATCATAGGTAATATCATAGTTCCCTTCCGATATATTTTGATTAAACATATAGAATCCTGAGTCGTTAGTCTTAACACAGGCTTGATACGGTGGGCCATCTACTCTATCTATACATACCGAGACGCCCATATTCGGTGATCCTGTATCTTGATAGGTTACAAAACCACATAGTGTACCATTTCCACCCCCTGGCCCCCCTCCACCAAACGTTATGTTAACCCATAAGGTTTCGTTGGGGAAAAGGTGAATATCATATTGAGTTTCCATTGGATGTTCAGGGGGTTTGTAAGCAGTTACATCATAGGTTCCTTGAGCTGAAATATTATGGTCGAAAAGATAATATCCTGTGGGATCAGTAAGAACAGTGCTTTG
>JAHJFH010000159.1 GCA_018824925.1 Thermoplasmatota archaeon | reverse complement strand
TATCTCCAACTAAATCTTACGGCATACTCACTCTCTGCAGCTGAATATCAATTTTCTGGAGCATTACAGGGAGAAAATTGGGAATTTATCTGTTGGGAAGAAAATATTACCACCATTTCATCATATGATAATGAGATAACGATACAATTCCCTGGAACCATCATTAATGCCCTCGATATCGATCCGGTAAAGGTCTATATCGAAATGCGCAGAACCAGTGACTGGAAAATAATTGATAGCTATGATTATGATCTCTCTGGGTTTTACAACGCAGCAGATTATGGATCATCAATTTCTTTTGATACTAATAGCGTAACATCAATGGTTTGGGATGGTGACGATGATGGATTAAATGACACCCTTAATGTAACGATTGATATCGAGTTTGATTCTGGAATTTATGAATTAACAGCAGGATTACGTGATACAACCACAGACACATTCATAACTAAAAAATTCATAGAACCTATTGCATATGATGGTCTTGAATCAATCACGTTTAGTTTCGATGGTTTAAAAATATACACAAAAGAGCTTGACGGTCCCTATAAAGTATCATTTATTTCAGTCGCAAAACAGCACGTTGGCGAAATCGCTCGAATAACAAATGTGCATACCACCACAGCATATCCGTATACCTGCTTTGAGCATCCATTAGGAACTGAGGAAGATGCATCATTAACAGGGGATTATAGCTCCTACGCAATAAATCTATCAGGGAACTCGGATTATGAATATCTTGTACTAAATGTAACTATTAATGTCATCAATCCCGGTTTATATGATATTTATGCGGATCTTTATTCAAGCGATGGTGAAACATGGGTCGCGGGTGATGCAAATAATTCAATTTCCTTAGCAAGCGGACTACAAACCATTCAGTTATACTTTGAAGGCGATGATATCTATGAATCACAAACAGATGGCCCCTATTTAGTAGGATATGTCCTGATTGGTGCAGATATAGATGGGCATTGGATACCACTTGATGAAGATAGCAATGTGCATACCACCACATCCTATCAATATACCGATTTTACTTCAGAAAGTCAAACACCGCTCATACCCTCAAATATTACTGATATAGCAGTATCAAACGATCCATTCAGCCCGAATAATGATGGTGCGTACGATACAACCCTTATAACAGTAACTGGTGAAGCAGGGCAAATCCTCCATCTCAACATTTATGACAATAATAATACCATCATTCGAACCGGAATGTCTCTCTCTGCATCTGATACCACATACACCGCTATATGGCAAGGTAAAAACGATGCAAGTCAAACCGTAATAGATGGTGTATACCGAATAAAAGTTACAGATACTCAAAGTGGTGGACCACAAGATGAAGCGACCAAAACAAGCACTGTAGTCATCGATACAGCACCACCAACTGGATGTAGCCTAGTTATCGAAAATGGTGATCTATATACCAACACAACGAGCGTTGATCTAACCAGTATAACCGCTCTTGATGATTCATCTATGAAAATGCGTTTCAAAAACGCAGGCGGTAACTGGACGAGTTGGGAAAATTTCCAGAGCTCAAAATCATGGACACTCTGTTCAACAGATGGCTTAAAAACCGTCTATTATGAAGCAAAAGATGTTGCAGGTAACACAATAACAACACCGATTACCGAAACCATAACCCTAGATACAACCAAACCATCCAACGTTAACATTAGCATAACTGGAAAAGGAGATTCCTCCAGCACCCACACAAATGATGTAAGCGCAACCCTAGCAATACAGGCCGAAGATGCAACCAGCAATATAGAATACATGATGATTGCTAATGACATGGCCTTCACCCATCGAAGTTGGGAATCGTATGATACCTCAAAAGAATGGACTCTAAACTCAGGTGATGGGACAAAAACTGTGTACATAAAAGTAAAAGATAGCGTCGGAAAAGTATCAAATATCTACTCAGATAGTATTATTCTAGATACTAATGCCCCAACCGGGCTTTCAATAAGCATCAACTCCGGTCAAACCTATACAAATTCAACCGCGGTAATTCTAACACTTGCCGCAACTGGGGCAGCAAAAATGCGCTTCAGCACTGATGGAGTCACATGGTCTAATTATGAATCCTTTGCCACCGAACGAGATTCATGGGTTCTAGCAAATGGGAGCGGCACCAAAACAGTATATTTCCGAGCAAAAGATACTGCCGGTAACATCGCCACAAACGTAACAGATACCATCATCCTTGATACCACAGCCCCGACAATATCATCAGTAACCAGCAGTGGTACCACCCAAACCACGGCAACCATTACCTGGACGACCAATGAGGCTGCAACCACACAGGTTGAATATGGAACAACAACAAGTTATGGAAGTGCTACTACCATTAATACAACAAAGATTACTAGTCATAGTCAAACCATAACAAGTCTTACCCCAGGGACAACTTACCATTACCGAGTAAAATAACGAGATAGCGCTGGAAATCAACGACAATCATCAGACAATACATTCTCCACAAGTTCTGGATCAGACACTACGGCCCCACCCGCAATAACTGGTTTAACAGCAACTGATAAAACTAATGCGGAAAAAACCATTCGACTCTCATGGAATCAAACCAGTGCATATGATTTCTCAGCCTATAAAATATATCGAAAAACTGCGTCATTCACCAATGTTAGTGCATCAGGAGTCCAACTCCTTACAATAATCACCGCAAAAACCACAACCATTTATGATGATACAACCGCAACTGATGGAACAACGTTCTACTATGCCGTCACAGCTATAGATACTGCATCCCCACCAAACGAGTTCTTAGATATAACACCTG
>JAHJFH010000158.1 GCA_018824925.1 Thermoplasmatota archaeon | reverse complement strand
GAATCCACCAGAGGAGTTTCTTGACAGCATGCATAGGTAAACCACAAAATATTAATCATGAGAATACTATGGGCTCACAAAAAGGTTTCCAAAAATCCAACGAATACCATATTATAAGATTAAAAATGCAGGTAATTTGGTAGATTTTTGGGCAAGATTTGGGAAAAACCATATTTAATGATGAGTGATAAAGACTAGTAACATAGGAGGCTACCAAACCATGAAAAAAACAATAGCGGTTCTCGCCCTGTGCGCCCTTTTCGCCACAATGTCGATAGCCACAGCAGTTCCCCAACACCAAGAACGCTACCGTCAAGAAACCGTCACCACCCCTCAAGTTGAATGGACTGGTGAATTTGATGGACAGTTTGGAATTGGTCGTGGTGATAACCATACGGTACTCGGTTACATTGATGGATTCTATAAAATCAGGACACAAAATCGAATGCGTGGTTACTTCGCAGGAAACTGGACAACAATCAATGGCACAAAGTCCGGACAATTCCGAGGTATCTTTTCGGAACGAGGAATCATTGGGCGAATAAGTGGCGATGGTTACAACCGAACCCTTCGGTTCATGGGTTTTTTCCGCTACAATGAAACCAAATTTGTTGGTCGAATAATGAGTTGGGTTGGTCCTGCGGTCTACATATATGGTGACCATTGGGAACTATAAACCCACCATTTTTTTCTTTTTTTAAATCCCTATTTAAGTTGGGAAAAAGTTTATTACAACCCCTCTTTGTTACCCCTCTCATACCACAATGGTAAGGAGTGCTTGATTTCATGAAAAAGATTTTGCCGCTAATCATACTGATATTATCAATTAGTTCTTTAATGCCCGTAGCTCAAGCTGATCCAGCGATTCTTGTACAATCATATAGACTTTACCCTGAGGTATTAGTAGCTGGTGATTCTGCATTACTTACCATTTCGATTTTTAATGCTGATCTTGCTGCCAGTGAGACACAAATTGAAGGATCAAGTTCGTTAGATATGATAACAACAATTCGAACCCTCGGTGTAAAGATAGAGGAAGTCAGTATTGTATCTGATGGTAGTGGTTCAAAAAAGATACAAGCAACAAAGAGTTTTACTGATGTTGGTGTTATTGGACCAACTGCGGTTATTCCCCTTTCGTTTGAATTAACCTCCCATAGGAATCTGACTGCAGGACTCTATTTTCCAAAAGTACGTATTGAATTAGAAGGATATGATCCGGTTCTTTTTCCAATTCCAATTCGAATATCAGATGCAACAGTTGATCTAATAAGTACAGATGTTCCCAGTCGATTGTCAGTGAGTGGATCATCAGAGATCACCCTTACAGTAATCAATCATCTCGCAGGAGCCATCAATAATGTTCAGATTGAACCTATAACGACCTTAAATATTGCTGTTTCACCTAAAACAGCATATCTTGGAAGTATGACTGCAGCCATGTCACAAGATCTTCATTTTGCATTAAATCCCTTTGAAATTGGTCCTGCATCTGTGACCTTCAATTTATCCTATAGAAATGGGGATAATAAACATCATCAGCAACTCATTATTCCCTTTACCGTTATCGAAGTATTGGATGTCGCCCCGGTCATTAATCGATTTCCATCCAAGATTGCTAAGGGGACCTCTGAACGGGTAAGTGTGGAGGTATACAATGCCAAATCTGCTGAGATTACTGGCGTTATTGTCACCCCAATTACGGATGTTCCTATTTCCCCCTCACAATATTTCATAGGATCTATGAGCCCTGATGATGTGTTTTCAGCATCATTTGATATTGATACCACCACGCTAGAACAACAAGACTACGCCATTGCCTTTAAAGTAAATTTCAAACAAGATAATGAATATTATGAAACACCCGTGATCTCACAATCGTTTACTGTCACCGCACAAAACGTTTCTGGGCAAGAACCCACCCTAATCATACCCATAGGCATCGTCCTTATTTTACTCCTCATTGTGTTATTTTTCTATATACGACGGAGGAAACGGCGGTCAACCTAATGACCGCAGCAGTTATTCAAACCAAAGGACTCACCAAGACATACAGAATGGGAAAAATCTCTGTCGAAGCTTTAAAAGCTACAGATATCACTATTCAACCGGGGGAATACATAGCAATTATGGGCCCCTCAGGTTCAGGGAAATCAACCCTTATGAATCTCATAGGCTGTCTTGATGTACCCTCAGAAGGTTCACTCTTTATCGATGGAATCGATGTATCAACGTTATCAGAAAATGATCTTGCGCGTATACGTCGAGAAAAAATCGGTTTCATCTTTCAAAAATATAACCTCATTCCTACCCTCACAGCGATGGAAAACGTTATGCTTTCCATGAGTTTTGCCGGTGTTAACACCCCTGAACGTATCAAACGGGCAAAAAAATTTCTTAACCTGGTTGATTTGGGTCACCGCCTCGACCATAAACCATCTGAATTGAGTGGAGGTGAACAACAACGAGTTGCTATCGCTCGCTCGCTCTCAAATCAACCCTCACTCATACTCGCTGATGAACCCACGGGAAATGTTGATACCAAAGCTGGCAATAAAATCATGGAAGTTCTTGAAGAAATCAACCATCAAGGAAAAACCATCATCACGGTTACCCATGACCCAAATATTGCTCAACGAGCACATCGCATACTCCATATCCAAGATGGAATAGTTAGTGAAAACCATGTTTAGAGATCATTTTACCATTGCCTATAAAAACATACGAGAGCGGCTTTCTAGATCTATTCTCACACTCTTAGGTATCGCTATAGGCATCATGGCAATCATCTCATTAATGGCTATTGGTGAAGGTATGAATGTCGCGATTACCCAGGAATTATCATCTTTATCCGATACAATCATTGTGACTGTCGGAGAAGGGCTTTCATTTTTTAGTTTTGGACCGGGTGGCGGCTTTGGAGATAATGGTGAATATCTCACTGAACGTGATATCGCCTCTATAGAACGTATATCTGGAATTAAAGAAGTCAGCACCCAGTTAACGGGCATAGCTGTTCTTACGTATAACAATGTCAATATCAGTGCGACAATATCAGGCGCAGATATTTCTGCAGTTGCTCTTCAATATACTGAAGAGGATCTCGCTGGAGGATCACTACTTAAAGATGGTGATCAAAATAAAATCAGTATAGGCTATGATGTTGCTCATTCCTATTTTGATACCGAAATCCCTCTCGGTGGACGCGTTCAAATCAATGGAAAAAAATTTTTTGTAACAGGTATATTCAAATATTTTGGCTCAGGAGGCCTTGTTTCAACAGATGATTTAATTCTTCTTACATCTAGGGATTTCAAAAAATTATCAGGGGATGCAAAAATTCGTTCAGCAACAGTCCGTGTCTATAACGTCAATGATGTGGAAAACATCGCAAATGAAATCGAGATCGTCATCAATGGAAACCATGGTGATGACGAATTTGCAAGTGCTACAACAATGTCATCAATATTGAGTAGTATATTGAACGTAATTGGGATTCTGCAGTTGGTGCTTGTTGCTATTGCCTCAATTGCTTTAGTTGTTGCCTCGATTGGTATCATGAATACCATGCTTACATCGGTAATGGAACGTACCAGAGAAATAGGAATTATGAAGGCCATAGGTG
>JAHJFH010000157.1 GCA_018824925.1 Thermoplasmatota archaeon | reverse complement strand
TGATTCCTTGATTCCATGTTTCAAGATCTTTGCTATCTGTGATTCCAAAATAAAATGAGGCATCTTTTCCTAGATGAAAATCTCGTTGAAATTTTTTCTTCCATATCTTTCTTTTAAGCATGTTTACAATAAAGGTATTTGCGACTTCACAGGCAAGTTCGCAACCAGGAAATGTTTCTTGCAGTTTTAGTATCAAGTTTTTGACTTCATGTTCATGAAGATACATGAGGAGTCCTTCAGCGATGAATAGGATGTTTTTGTTGTTCGTGTGTATTGTTTTCATCCAGGTGAAGTCAAGTACCGAGGATGCGATGAAATGATATCTATCGGTTTCTGTGAAAAATTGTTTTCTAATGTTGATGACTTCCGGGAAATCGAGGTCATACCAGGTGAGTGTTCCATTGTCTATTCTTGGATATCGTGTGCTCAGGCCACAGCCGAGTTCTATGATGATTCCGTCTGGATGGTGCTTCAGAAAAGAGGTACAGTAGCTATCAAACTTTTTTGTTCTCAGAACGAGGGAAACATTGAGTTTTTTCCCAAGTTTTCTTCGTGCTTTTCCATGTGCAAGGGTTTGATGTAATGCTGAGGGAGATGTTTCAAAGATTTGGTTTAGTTTTTTGGTTATTTCTATTGCTTTTGTATCAATGAGTATTGGATTGTTTGTTTGGGATTCAAATGCTCGTGCGTATAAGGGAATAAGTAAGGTTTCTGATATGTCTGTAATTGTATTGATCGATTCTTTATGCATTGGGTTTAGACAGTGTTATTTTGACTTCTTTTTTTAATGTTGTGATACTCGTTGGGGATAGGAATTCTTATACGGCTTTATTTTCTTAGGGATGGAAGGATGATGAAATCATTATTTTGGAGTATTCTTATTCTCCCGGGAACGGTAGTGGTTTTTGTACCTATTGTTTTGTTGTATTTTTCTTTTATTGTTTTGGGTGATGGCGGGGTGTTTTCGGAATATATTTTCATCCGTATTTTGGGGATATTTTTTGTGGTGGTTGGTTTTTTTCTTGCGGGGTCTTCAACACAGTTTTTTGTCCGAGTTGGTAAGGGGACGCCAGCTCCTTGGGATCCACCAGAAAATTTAGTGGTTGTGGGGTTGTATCGGTATATGCGGAATCCTATGATTATGGGTATCTTTCTGGTTTTATTTGGTGAGACATTAGTGTTTGGGTCGTTTCTTTTATTAATCTGGTTTTTTATTTTTTGTGGTGCGAATCTGTTGTATATACCATGGGTTGAAGAAAAAAGATTGCGTATGCGTTTTGGTAAGGCATATGTGGTCTATACGGAAAATGTGGGAGGTGGATTCCACGGTTTTCACCGTGGGAGGGGATATAGTGAGATTTTGGTATATGTTTTTTCAGGGGTTGTTGATGATTTTGTCATTTATTGTTGATAGGTGGCTCAATATTTATATTTAGGTGTAGCATCATATGGTTTTTGTGGAGAGTTCAAAAATATGCCGGTTATTCAAGTAGCGGTTTGGAAAGGTTTTGGGGAGGAAAAAGCTAAACTCTTGATTCAAAAAATAACAAAGGTGTTTGTTGATTTGGGAATTCCAGCGCAGGCGGTGGAAGTGCTGATTACTGAAATTCCGAAATCGCATTGGGGTTTAGGTGGAGAGCCTGCATCAGAAAAGGTTAAGGGAATATGAATGAAGAATTGATATGAAGTAAGATGCTGAAAATTATTTTTTTTATATTATACGGTAACATTTAAATGTTTTAAGAGAATTACTTGTTATAATACTGGGGAAAAAATCCATGGTTTATTTTGTAAAAAGAAAGAGGTTCGTATTGTGTTTAACGCTGCTTTTTTTTATTAGTTCCTGTGCTAATGCGCACGCTTCTTTATCGAATAAAGCTACGACAATGATGGATGGTCAAATTCCGGGGATATCGTTTAATCAGATTGATTTTGTGTGGAATCATTCACAGTTTTTCAATACCGCTGTTGGTCAGGTGGTTGCTAATATAGAGGATGTGTTACGAGACGCTGGTATAAATTCGGGGTATTTGAATGGCTATACCAGTGCGGGGTGGGTGATTCAGAATCTTATGCTTGATAATAGGTGGTCGTATGAGTTGGTGAGTACGTTTTTTGATCTAGGTCGAACTGGTGATGTTCGGTCAATTCAGATGTATTTGGAGGTTACGTCAAATCCTATGCATCGGTTTCCTGGTGGGGTGTTTGAAACCTATGCGGTGGGTGATGTGGTATTTTATGCCGGGGGGGATAGTGAGGATCCTGGGGGGTTCTCTGGTATCAATCCGCCCGATCCTGAGGCAGTTGAGTTTGAGGAAGGTGGGTTGAATGAATGGTATGAGCAGCCAAATCATGATCCAGATGCTAATGTTCAATGTGCTGTAAATCAATGTGTGCCTACGGGTTATGCAAATACGTTGCAGTATGTAGAAAACACGTTTGATGTTTCGGTTCCCCATGATTTGGTCCCTGGTATTGGTTTTCATGAGACGGGGATTGTGGTGCCTCCGAATTCATTGTCTGGGTATTTTGATGTATTGATGCGACGAAATCTTGTCAGTTTTTGGGAGGGAAATGGAACACCTCCTGATCGAGCTATTCGTGGTGGCCTGCAGTATTGTTATGAAGAGAATACTGATGTCACTGTTCGTCATCAGGGTATTGAGGGTGATGTGGATGTTACCTGGGATGGGAAAAAAACCTCGTATCATCAGGGGCCCACAGTCGTGTTTTCAAACCTGATGGAATCGGTTAAAAAAGGATATGGTATAACCCTGAGGTTTTGGCGATTTGAAAATGGCATTCATTATAGCGGTCATCAGGTGTGTGTGGTTGGCGCGGGTTATGTCTTAGGTCAGGCAAAGATTCATTATTGTCATGATTCAAAGCAGTCTGATGAATTTGATGGGTTGGTTGTCCATGAAACCTATCTTGGTATTAATAGTAGCGATGGGAATCTCACGCTTTTGAACTCGGGTAGTCCACCAGATGGTCCACCGGAGGTTGTACGCATTGTTACTTTTGATGCTGATAATCTGGCCCCGTATGAGCCTTCACGTCCACATCAAGGGTTTGGGATCATAAAATTGGAAAAAGATACGGATTATGAGTTTACCACCAGTACTACTGATCCGGAGGGTCATGATCTGTATTATGTGTTTGATTGGGATGATGGTACGTTTACTGAGGTGGGTCCTTTTACTTCGGGAGCTACAGCGTCGGCAATACATAATTGGAGTGATTTTGGTTCGGTGGTAAAGATTAAAGTGCGTGCTCGTGACATATTTTATGAATATAGTCCCTGGTCTGATACGACAACACGGGTGATTCCTGGGTTTGAATTTATCGCTGCTATTCTTGCATTAGTGTGTGTGTTTATTCTTCTGCGCAGAAAACGTCGATAATGGATGAACTACGTTAGAATAGATGATCTATGTATAATTCTTTTTAAAAATTACTTCGGGATAGATAAATCAAAAAAAATTGGTGAATTTAAATAGAGAGGTACTGTTTGCATGTTGTAACGAATTGTTGTTAAAAAGAGGTGGGTAATGAAACAAAAGATTGTTCTTATTTTCGGAATATTATTTCTTATCGGATTTGTTCTTTTACTTATTGGGAGTAGTTTTATTTTTATATCAATGGCTGTAGTAACAGGTCCTGATGGGTATATCGCAAGTGAGAAGGGTACGTTTTCAATAGAAACCTATGCGTTATCCAGTCAAGATATTACGATTGATAAGAATATTTTTATTCCAAATTATCTGCAATGGCTTGCTCCAGAAGATGGTATTCTTGTAAAACTTATGGGATCTTCGCAAAATACATCTAAAGAGATTTTTATGGGTCTTGGTAGTGCAAATGATGTGCAGAATTATCTTGATAACATTGAACATGAAGAGGCGATTTATTATCATTGGAGGATTTCTTCTACTGCTGTGTCGTTAGAACTTGATGGTGCCTCATATCATACGGGAGATTCCCCTTTGAAAGCGCCTGCTGAGGAAACATTTTGGCTTTTATCAGGTCAGGGTAGTTTAGTGACGTTGAGTACTGCGATGCAGTCGGGAACTTATCGATTGGTTTTTATGAATGCTGATGGGTCATCTCAGATTGATGCTGATCTTGTGCTTGCGGCTCGTTTTCCATTTATGGAACGAACCGCTCTGCTTATGTTGGTTGTTGGAATCGTTCTCGGAATTATTGGCGTGTATCTTGTGTATTTTAGATATGTAAAGAAAAAATAGGTGGCTAATTTCTTTTTTTTTGAAGGGTTAGTGGTACCTAAAATGATATACAACAGGATTTTGTTATCCCCCGTTAATGGATGTTCTGATTCGAGCTCGTGATTTATCAAAAACAATTGAGGGTAAACTCCTTTTTGACCATGCATCATTTGATGTCTATTCCGATAATTGTATTGGTCTTCTGGGGCCGAATGGGTGTGGGAAAACCACGCTTTTTAAGATTCTTTTAGGATGGGAACGAGCGAGTACTGGGGATATCTGGCGGGCAGATAATCTACGGATGAGATATTTGGATCAGGTGTCGATAAGTTCGTTTGATGAAACTGTTTCTGATTTTTTTATTCGGACGACCTCATCTGATGCAATTTTGCAGAAAATCAGGGTGTATGAGAAGGAGTTAGAGGACCCCTCGATTTATACCTCATCTCGGTATGTGGAGGTTCTTGAGAGTATTCGGAAGTTGAAGGTTTCTCTGAATAGGACCGCAAGTTCTCTTCGGTGGGAGGCGGCATGTCGTATTTTGAAGGAGATTGGGATGCCTGATCTTTCACCATCGACGAAACCGGGTTTGCTTTCTGGTGGTGAGCGGCAGAAAATTGCTTTGGCAAGTGTTTTGGCGCAGCCTATGGATTGTGATTTGTTATTTCTTGATGAACCGACAAATCATTTGGATATTGCTACGATTGAATGGTTGGAGCGGCAGATTGTTGATTTTCCGAAGGCGGTGATGATTGTTTCTCATGATCGGTATTTGTTGGATGATCTGGTTGATCGGGTGTTTGAGATCGAGAATCATCATCTTGAAATGTATCAGGCGACCTATGAGGAGTATGAGGAACAAAAACGTCTTCGAGCGCATATTAAGATTCAGGCGTATGAAAAATCTATGGCTGAGATTCATCGGCAGAAAAAGGTTATTGAGACGTTGTCACGGCGGAATAAATATGATCTACAGATTGCAAGTAAAATAAAGCGTTTAGAGAAGGTGCAGCGTGTTGAGAATCCTGTTTTGAAATCGTATCTGTTGAAGTTTCAGTTTAAATCGGTGTTTAAGTCTGGGAAGAATGTTGCTGAGGGGCAGGGTCTTGGGAAGCGCTTTGATAAAAAGGTTATTCTTGATCATGCTAATTTTGAGATTCTTGCTGGGCAGAAGATTGGTCTTATTGGTCCTAATGGTTGTGGGAAAACCACGTTTTTGAAGATGCTTATTGGTGAGGAGGTTCCGGATGAGGGGATGTTGTATATTAGTTCGGGTGTGAGATCAGGATATTTTGATCAGGGGCATCTATCACTTATTCCGGAAAATAATCTTATCGATGAACTGCGAAGAGATCATAGTGATCTTTCGGAATCTGATGCAAAGGCTATGCTTGGGCAGTTCAATTTTCGTGATGATATGTTTTTTAATCAGGTGCAACAGCTTTCTGGTGGGGAACGTGCACGGTTGTCTATTTTACGGTTGCTTTTACAACCCTTTAATGTGTTGTTGCTTGATGAGCCAACGAATCATATGGATATGAATTCGAAAACAGCGATTGAGGGTGCTTTAAATTCCTATGCGGGTACGGTGATTACGGTTTCGCATGATCGGCGGTTTCTTGATATGGTTACCGACACGATTTTTTTTATGGAGGATGGTTCTCTTAAAACCTATGCGGGGAATTATACGAGTTTTCGGTTACAACGGCAAAAGGAGTTGACAGATCTTTCCAAAGCGCATCTTGCGTATCTTTCTGGGTCGGGTCTTAAGAAATATGTGGTTCATAAAGGGTTTACGATTTGGGCAACTCGGACGAAACATGCGGTGGGGGAAGAGGTTTTTATTGGTGATCATAACAAAAAAATGTATGCGTTGGCTATTAAAAATCGGTGGTTACGGCCTCTGTAGTATTTTAAGAAAAAGGAATGAAGGGTTTAATGGTATGAATTGTGTATGTTTTTTTTGAGATTGGTCTCGGTTAAACCCTTTGTGTGTTAGTTGTATAGATATGTTTTCCCGATTTTTTTTTCGTATGGTTTTATTACTTCTTTCGTTTCTTTATGATGAGAAACATAAAGGCTATGGCGCCTAAGAGAAGTATCATTTCGAATCCGGGTGTACATATTTTTTGGGCTTTGGGTGTGTCATCGTATTGGCTGGGCATCCAGTTGGGTACTTCATTTTGTACAAGGGTTCGTTCAAGGTCGATGGTTTGGTGTTCATCATAGCTTTGATCTTGTAATTCATAGGTTTGTGTGCAGCAGGGTGTGGGGTTTTTTCGTATGAATCCTTCTTGATCGAATTTACTGACGACGATACCTGGGTAGCTGGTAGAGGGTACGGCTTGGGATGAGTCGGACATACCGGTTACTACAAAGCCATCGGTGACGGCAACGAGGTCATGCATCATTTCGGCGCCGAGTAGATCTGTGTTGCAGGGAAATGTGGGTTTTCCGGCTTGGAGATATCGTGCCCATTGGGGATGGATGGTTTTGTTAAATCCCATGATGCCGAGATCATAATCTGGGTTGTTTCCTCGCCAGCAGGTGAGGACAAAATTGTCGGGTTTTGCGGGTAATTCATCGATGGCTATGCCCCAGTTATCAAGACCGTTTGGTGGCATTTCGTTAAAGGTGCGTATGTAGCCTGGTTTGCCGTTATCATCGGTTTTTATGACGAGAATGGATTGGAGGTTGCTATCGGGATGTGAGTCACTTCGTCCGGCCATGATGAAGCCGTTATCAGCGGTTGTTTGAATACTTAATAGACGATCGTTTTTGCTGATCCCGTTGTGGTCAAATATACCATATTCTCGGGCGACGATGATGTTAAGATCGGCTGTTAGTCTGATGAATAATGGGTCTTCGTTACCATAGCTGCCGGGTTGGCGATATCCGCATATGCCAAAGGTGGTTGATCCTGTGGTATCGGTATAGACGGTGGCTGATGCACAGCTATCATGGACGTTGCTATCGAGTTGGACATACCAGATAACATTGCCATCAATATCAAGGAGTAATGCGACAATGTCCATGTTTGAGGAGGATGGTGTGTCACTGTTGCCGATGACGAGGAAGCGGGTTGATCCTGCTATGGTGCAGGTGCGGATTTCTTGGCCGCATTGGAAATTGTCGGGGTAGTTTCGGTTGAGATATGCTTTTAACCAGATGGGATCACCATTGTTTTTTACCTGCATGACAAAAAGGTCTCCGGGTGGTAAT
>JAHJFH010000156.1 GCA_018824925.1 Thermoplasmatota archaeon | reverse complement strand
GTAAGCAGCCCGATTGGCCCGATAATGTAGTAATAAATCAGATTACCAATCAAATACGTAAAAAAACCAGCGTCTGCGTATGCTGGTTGCACAATGTCTAGCCCGGCAGCTTCCATGATGCCGACGGATGCTACTAACCCTAGAGCTACAACACCTCCCCAGTATGCCGTTTTCCAAAGTGTTTTCCCGATTTTCTGGCGGCAAATATCATAAAAATCCTTAACCTTAGCCAATTTTTTGGCAGTGTGGTAAAGATTTTCTATTGTTTTTTTATCCATAGTTGGCCAAATAGTGGATATATTTTTAACGAAGTCATTATAGCACAAACTTTTTTAAAGATCAAGTTGTGGAAAGCACATGTTTTACTACTAATCGTAGTATTTTGGGTCTATTTTACAGCACTTGACAAACCACCTATATATGACAATAATACATTACTTTATATTCTTTTTTTGAATTGTACCGTAAATGGTTTAAATGCGTTTGGTTGTTAGGTGGCTGTACTGGACGGCACAGACGCTGAAAAGAATCTTTGGTTGAGAGGGGGAGGTACTGACCTAATGATATGCTAACGATCAAGAGCTAGTCCTATTATGGATGAACTCCGCTTCGAACGATCATCAGGCTTCACGATACGCTCTTCCTCTCTTCCGAGGATTTTTTATTGGTGAATCTTTTTAGTTAGTAAAATGCGCCTTTCGCAATGCCGCGTTCGGGCACAGTTGTTACAGTGCCCTCACGGACATTGTCTACGGCGCATTAACAAAAGAAAGGTTCACTGCAATATGTCCATAGAGGGAGGCATCTCTGACAAAACAAAAGCCCGCCGGTGAGGGCGGACTTTATCAAAGGCGTACTAAGTACAGATACGATTTATGGAGCAACCCAGATCTCTCCGTCGTAGTAGTCGAAGGAGGTACAGTCACTACCACGCACTGTGCCGGTTTGCGTTTCCCCGCTACAGAAGTCCCAGTTGTCAATCAGTTGAACCTTGACGTGATATTTACACATGCCTTCATCGTCGTCATATGACACGTCGTTAACTGGATCACAAGTATATGTATAGGTTAGGTTGTGCCCGATAGTAGCAGCGGCTTCCCAGTCGTAGCTGGTACGCAAGGTTTGATCAAATGCTGATGTGGTGTCGTCATCCTCCCATATTACCCGAATGGTCTGAATTGGTTCTTGGTTACCATCCGCGTAAGAGTCGAATGTCAGACTGACTTGATCGCCGTGGTTGAGATAGAGTGGCGTGCTAGAGGAGTTGTTTATCTCTAGATTTTCAATGTATGGACGGATTCCGCAGTAATCATCTGTGTCACGAGTGGAGCTGGAACATTCTTCCATGTCGTCAAAATCGTTCTTGATGCCGTTCAGATTCAAGTCACCACTTTCTGATAAGGTACTAAACAACGTCCTACTCATTGTTCCTTGGTTACGATTGTCATCCTCAGTGTCTTGGTCGACGGCATAAACCCATGACTCAGGAACGTCTGCGAATAACAAGCGATAACGATCCCAGGCTGCATCAGCTGCGGCATTGAGTTGTTCATTGTAATTGCTATACGACGCACCAACACCATCGCCAGACAACATACTATCTTCACAGCTGCCAGCACCGTAGGTGGTACAATCAGAATCATCGTTACACAACACTACATCATTACCAGATGGAGCCCCGTCATAGTCACAAACACCGTCAAAACCAATCCAGTTTCCAGAGTCACAATCGTTATCAATCCAGCTAGCGCTGTAATCTTCCTGACAGGTCATCTCTGTACACTTACCGATACAAGCATATGGCAACGAACTTCCGACAATACCGCTACGTGGTCCGATGAACGGTGGGTCGCTTTCGCCCGCAGCAAAGAAGTCAACTAAATCATCTCCTGAGAAGGCTTCTGTCCAACCATCGATGGTGATTGGAGTATCTGTATTGCTTTCCATCATCATTGATCCGAAGAAAGAGTTTGCTGTTGTCATAGTGCTAGAATACCCACTGCCAGCGGAGTTGAGCGGCACGATATAGCTGGAACCATTAGTTGCTCTATCCATCCATGGTGTAGCATTAGCATCCTCATCTGCACCGGCTACCGCTAGTAAGCATGGCTCTTTCAGATAATATTTGAATGTAATATCATTCACCTCATTATAATCCCAATCTTTAGTACCATTCCAGAATCCATAAAATAACTTATATGGATATCCGTCCTGGAATTTAATACGCATGACAAACACATTAGCTCCTTGATCATAATCAGATAAATCCCTGGCTTCAAAGCCTGAAGGAAGAGTTACGTCATCACTATCGCCAAAACCATCATCATCACAATCAATATCATATTCCTCTACTTGCCCATGACATCCCCATACATCACCCCCGTCTGCTAATACACCAGTAAATGGGAACTTACCATCACATGTTTCACCTCCACATGCATAATCAGTTGAATACGCATCTTCATCATTTAAAGCTACTGCGTGAATATATGAAATTGACATCCCCTCTAGTTCATCATCGTTCATACTATCGCTGCAACGCTCTACTCCACCGGCATCATCACCACACCACACTCCACGAGTGAACCCATATTTCAAATCTTGCCCCGTATCATTACCAGCGTCTCCTGTATTTGAGAAATATCTACCATATTGTACCAGTGGTTCATCATATGTTGTTTCCAATGCTTCAGTGTCTAGCGTTGTAATGCCAAGATCTCCGGGGCTGTCGGCTTCCACGTCTCCGTTTATATCGGGCGTTCCTTGATCGAATCTTATGCGTTCAATTTCTGAAACATGGATGAGCTTCTCAACGTCTGAAGGGTCAAAATCTTCAAAATGGCCATAATCTTTGTTACTTCCTGTATT
>JAHJFH010000155.1 GCA_018824925.1 Thermoplasmatota archaeon | reverse complement strand
CTGGTCTGCCTGTGACGTTATTTCTACAGCGGCCCCTATTCCGCTAAGGAGTAGGATACTGACGATTAAAAATGGTATAATTTTTTTCATAATTATCCCCTTATAGTTAATTATAACATGACTGGGGATTTAAATATTTTCTTTTAGAATAGTTATAAAAAAAAAGAAAAAAAATGAGGTGAGGTGGTGGTATTTATCCGCCACCAGGTTTGACATTCACAAAAAACAAGAATACGGTTGCTCCTTGTGATCGATAGCCACTGCTTTCCGGTACATTAGCGGTTACAATAATCCGTGTTGGGCCGAATCCAAAGATTATACCTGATGAAACAGTTGTAACCTCGCCAGGTCCAATGGTTGGAACAATACCTGTGGTTTCTTTTCCCATTAAAATGAGTCCACCATCTAGCTCAATCTTCCAATCAATGTCATCAGCTTCGGCAACACCATAATTACGGACATTTGCCTTTACCTTTAGAAATCCACCTTCAATAAGACCGACATCGAGTGCAGGCATATCCATACATATAATCATTGGATCACACCAGTACCCTGTTGCACCATCGTTGTCTTTAGCTCGTACTCTCATGGTATAATTTCCAATCGTTGGCCATGCATGTGAAGTAGTTACCGCAGTTCCGGAATTGACTGGCCCAATCCATTCACTTTGTGTGCCATCGCCCCAGTCAAAAAGATAGAGGATTTGATCTCCCTCTGGGTCTGTGGTTTGTGCTTCATAGGTATAGTCTTTTCCGGGTCGTCCAACGGTCGGTCCGGTAACATCTGGTGCATCTGGTGGTAAACTACTACCAACCATGATCTCACTAGCATAAAACAGATGATTGTGTGCCGTAACAGTAAGGGTGATTTCATCAGGTTCACTAACATCGATTTCAAGACTTACATCACCGCTTGCATCCGTAACACCTTTAGCGTAAATACCATTAGGCTGCATAAGACAAACGAGAGCGTCTTCGATGGGGCTGTTGTCATCACTACGGACATTAACCTCAAACATGCTACTACCATATTGAGCCTGAGGTGGATGGTCAATGATCATGTCTTTGGGCATGGCTAACCAAATTTCCACAGTTGGATCACCATGAACATGAAGCATTTCAAACGAAAGCTCTGATATTGCTTCAGTTGGTGTCCAGGGGTATGGTGGGCAGCCACCGGGTGCGACATATTTGTCGTACATCCAGAATTTTGCATAATTCATAATTTGGGATATCCTGTGTACTTCAGTGGTGTATGGGTTCGTTCCACCAGTGGTGGGGTAATTTGGATCAAAATCTTCGAACATTGCATCATAGTGTCCCCGACCAATTTCGTCATTGTAACCACTGTAACTCACACGGGTATGGCAGATAACAGCAATGAAACCATCAGGTTGTCGTATACCTACTTCTCCAATGGATTCATAGTTAATGCTTGGATTGTTATCGGTTTCACCATCAAAATAACCACTTAAACAATTCAAACTGAACATAACGGGATACATATGTCCGTTATCGATACTACTAATAATATTGGTGGTAGTAAATTCTGGTGCTGACCAACCCGTGTATGAATAGCCATCGTTTTGTGAGGCGCCATGGTCACGATGATTTGCAATAATAACTCCTCCATTGATTGCGTCAATACATCCCTGTGTTGATCCTGGTGGGCTTGTTCCCTGGTATTGGCGGTTTACATCATATCCAAGCGGATCTAAAAAGTTAAAAACGGTTTCTGATCCCCAAACGAAATATCGACCTGATTCTTCTTTTGCAGCAAGTAAAACACGGTTAAACCAGTTTGAACCCATATAGGGAGTTTTACTGTATTCAAGATCTTTATTCACATAGGTGGTAAGTTCTGCTTCGTTATCAACTGATATTCGACCACAATGTATATCAGGGAAATAATCAGTGGTTCCGAAGGTGACATACCAGTGATCTGATCCGGTGGTTCCATCCATATAGTTCACGGGTACATGATCTGCATCACCTACAATGAGTAAATATGAGGGAGGAAGTTCCCAGGTGTCGTAGGCGTTTTGCATATAGTTTCGAAGATTAGCTGCGGTGGTTCCTATAGTTGACCATTTTACGATCTTTGTTTCAAGTCCAGTTTGATGTCGCCATTCAGCCAGGGGAAGAATTTCTTCGTAGAAATCATCATACACGACGATTAGAAGATCTGCACGTTCACCTTTGCTTTGCGGGCTTGGATTTTGAGGTACTGCACGTTCAACCATGTTAGTATTCATAAGAAATGCATCAAAGAGTGGTTGGAAGTGAATAGATCGTAGTCTTTCTGGGATAAATTCTGTGGTGCCACCAATGAAATCAACATTAATGTTGAAGTGTTGGTAAGCACGAATAGTGTTAGTTGCCGGGTTGTATTGGTAGGGTATGATTGCTATTTTAACCATACGACATCCACGAATATCAATTATTGAGCTTGTCAGTAAGAGTTCATCGGGGTAAAAGGCATTGACTGCATAGAAAGTGGTGTTTTGTACAAAGGGTGGGACATAAAAAGCATCGTCTTCTGGTTTTGGTAGTTGCGCAGGATAGATTTCGTAATTATAGAGTTCGGTGTACCCACTGGTAGTGTAGGTAACTTGAGCTTCTGCTTCCTGCGGGACGGCGACATAAAAACTCAGGGTGGGGAGCTCGGGTAATCCATAATCTGCTGTATGGCCACCACCAGCAATGTGTAATCGAGTGAAGCTGAGACTAGTATCCGTCACCGATTCGGTTGTGAAATCTCCAACATTGACGCTAAAATCAAAACGTGATAGCGTGTTCTGCTGTATGGTTATGCTATGTTCACTATCGATTGTTTCAGTGTTGAGTTCTGCCGTTGCAAAGAGCGCAAGCGAACTTAGCAACATTAGTACCACAATAAGTAATGATTGCAGCCTTAAAACAGGTTTTTTATTTACAATCTTCATATAATCCCCATTGTATATTTATACTTATACATAAAAACTTATCTATGCTTTAATTTAAATAGGTATAATAAAATAATTATTTTATTTTAAACTCATTAACAATCAATTCAGCAGTCCATCGCGCCATATTTGCTGAGACCCCCGGGCATTTATCTACATGGGCACCAGCTTGCTCAAACGCGGCATAGTCATCCTTATCTAAAAGATTAAAACTCCGACCAAAAATCTTCTTTTGTACTTCTTTACATAATGGAGAACCATACTCTGCAATAAATTTATCATACAACAGTTTGCTATAGTAAAAAACACGACGTTTCCGTTCATCGTTTTTGAAGGCAGAATATTCTCTCCCCGCAAGGCTCCCGATAATGAGCATACCTCCGGCTAATGCACCACACGTCCCCTGAGCAGATAAAGAAGTACCACCTGCTAGAGAATCAGCTGCTCGAAAAGTTTCTGTATCACCGATATTAAAAGTTTCCATTAGTGCAGCATAGACGCATTGAGCACAACTTCCCAGTTGCGCCTCATATTTGAATGCACGTTCAGCAGCTTGCGATATAAGGTGGTTTGTATCAGTCATATTGGTATCGTTAGTTCAACAGTCGAAAACTTGCTTTAATGTTTTCGATACGTTGGAGTATCTGGGATAATCCATTAAAGAAGACGGGGGTGCCTTTTGCTACTTTCATATGAAAGGTAAATGATTGATCATCGATAACTTCAAAATCAAAGAGCACTCGATGATACCCTTCAATATCAATAAGAACCCGATATGTTTGATCAAATTCTAACTCGAGAACACATATACCCTCTTCATCAGTAATACCTGAAGTATTATGATCAGTGGTTAACCCATACGCCGTTATTGGGGCATATCTAATGGGTGTACAACCACAACCCTCACCTTCCGAGAGGAATATCGTGATTTGTGCAAAAGCTATTGGATCAGACACTTGTTTTGGTAGGTTTAAAAGATCAGACGTAACTGCTTCTTCTTGTGTGGACGTGTT
>JAHJFH010000154.1 GCA_018824925.1 Thermoplasmatota archaeon | reverse complement strand
AGCAGTCTCATGGAAACTAAAAAAGAGGCGAATGCAGGCATCCAAACTAGTAATGAGGCTTTTAGACAGGATGATAGTCTTGATAACTGGCGGGCGGCCCACCAAGCACAGGGCCGGCTCGCCCAGGTGAACGCAGATCTTGCCAGGGCTAAGGGTCGTGAACGTGATATACCCACATACTTGAAGGTCGTAAAAGACCATGAGAATATGATACTGCTCGGCAGGCCAGTTTCTCCCGAGGAATATAAATACTATATCAGGGAGCTTGAGGAACTGCCTGTAAGGTGCAGCCAGGAGGCGGATAATCTACCTAATGACCAGTATCATGGCAGTAAACTCTGGTGTTTTGACGAGGTCCTAGAATCCAGGAATCTTTCACCCACAGTCGACAGGACCGGGGGCGGCAGCGGGAGCCATGACAGTGCAGGTCATGTGTCAGTAACCAACAACCATACATTAAGAGTCACGATGCAGAAAACCTTCGTGGGTGCGACCTCAAAATCAGGTATGGGCAGGTACCTACCACCTGGCGTCGTTTTCGTCCTGCAAAGAACTCCAGATGATGCAGAAAATACGAGCGACCAGATAGAGAACCCGCAACTAGACACGCAGATGAAGGCAATACTAACAACACCAGAAAACGTTGACTACGTCACAGAAAGACTGCAAACCCACGGCTACCCCGACACGCCGGTCATACCATTCCATGAATGGCCCAAAAAAATTGCTGACAAACCACCAGAAACATTCAAACAAGAATAATTTGCTTTGCCGGTTTTTTCTGCTTCTGTTAACTACTTTTTTGATATGAACATTGTAAAAAAGTAATAAAAAGGGGGACTCTATGTGCGGATTGGTTCTCACACAAAATGTGCCCCCCTGTACAGCGTTAACAGAAGCTGTATGTATCGTCTTTATTGCATAGTTCTTGTTTGAGTATAATATTTTCTTCTGATAATTCCTGAACCCCCTTTACCAGAAGCTGAACCATACTAGATAAACTCCTACCATCAACATCAACACCAATTGTCTCGTAATCTTCAATTACCTCGCCATCCATTTTTAGAAAGTCGTCCATAGTATACACTTTACCAGACTTCTTATGCTTCAAGTGGTTCTCAGAGATGAGAACATGAACCCCAGTCGGCAGACTAGTATGATCAACATCACACCAACCATCTGCCCCTACAGTATCATTAATACATTGTATTCCTGAAATCTGTACTAACGCATCATTATTACCATAAAAAGGAGAGTACTCGATAAAATCATCAGCCCTAACATCACCATTAACATCAAGTTTCGTTGATGGACTAGCAGTCCCTATGCCAACTTCACCTGAAGTTTCAATAGCTAACCGGACCCCGCTTGAATGATCATAAATATTAAATACTCCATTATCAGCACCATCCATACCACCACGGATAGACCAATCAACAGCACCAGCACCACTTGGTTTGTCTAGGTATAAATCAGGTGCAACACAGTTCGAAGAACTCTCAATCCTCACCACAGGGTCCGACGAATAAACATGTAAATCAGCACTAGGACTCACACCAATCCCGACTTTTCCAGTAGCCGGATTTAAGATCAAATCACCAGACTCTGTATTCAAATAACTATCTGCGGCAACCAAAACAACCGCAAACAAAACTAAAATCCCAACTATTAAAATTTTATTATTCATTCAAATCCCTCATCTTTGAAAAATCAAAGCCTAAGTAAAACATTTTAAAATGTTTGTGCAATTATTTGGAAAGAGTATAAGGGTATATCAATTATCAAAACACTCAAAGCTGCGATAAATGAGTGGAACTGGTTTTTCGTTAATTCACGCAAATAAATAAATGTATAAGTTGGTTTTAGGATTATGAGAACTATGTAGATATAATATATGGGCATACTAACCTTAACCGTGATCAAAATGAATAATACCTGAATAAATGATAAGCCCATAAAGGGGGCTGCTAGAAGACTAAAGATGAAATCATATCTCAATCGACATTTTAATATTGATGTAGACGCTCGAATTAATAGAATTTCGATAAAAAATGGTAGAGTGATAAATAATAATATTGAAATTATAGTTAGACTAAGTAAGACATAATCGCCGTAGAGTAGAGCGGGTAGGGTAAGTGGAAAAATTACAATGTTGAATAGCGAGATGAATAATACAATCCGTAGGCCATAATGAAAACTAACATCCTCTTGCATTTCTTTTGCTT
>JAHJFH010000153.1 GCA_018824925.1 Thermoplasmatota archaeon | reverse complement strand
GATAAAGAGTTACGTAACCGGGTAGAAAGTATTGGTTTTAAATTAACGGTCGATCGTATTGAGCGGTTACGATTAGCGGCATTATTACATGATATGGGGAAGGTGTTTATACCGAGTGCTATTCTTCGGAAATATGGATTGTCTAAGGATGAGTTGATGGTCCGTAAAATGCATGCGTATTGTACCTATAATATACTTTCACGTAGTAAAACTTTACATGATGTCGCAGAGATTGCATCGATGCATCATGCCCGATTTTTTATTCCATTAGATCGATTTGAAAAAAGTCTAGTTGGGTACCCATTTGATCGAGTAGGTCGCCATAAATTTGCGCCGGAAAGTCAGATTATTGCATTAGCAGATACGGTAAATTCTATTATTCGAGATCGACCAGGTCGTAAAGGTTTGAGTTTACCTGAGGCGTTAGATATTATTGATCGGGAGGAACATAAGTTTCATTCAGGGTTAAAGGATGTGTTTTTGATTATCTTTCGTGGAGTACACGATAACATCATAAAAGGTGTATATCCCCCTGAACAAGCTAAGGAATACCGGGAATGTTTATGGTTAGAAGATAAGAATGAAAAAAAGACTGTAGTTCAGGGTCAATGGGCAGAGTTATATTATTTTCTGGATAAAATTGAGTATAACGATGTAGGGATTATTTCGGTCATGCATCAAAAGGATGTTTCAAAACTCCTTGACAAAGATATTGTGATTGAAGATAAACCGATGAACCTAACCGCTGTTCAAAATACTTATGTGGTTCTTTCAATGCGTGGTATTCCTAAGGAAGAAGGGTTTACCTGGATGACTAAATTGTTTGATTATTTGAAGGAACATGCATTTAAAGGAAAAATTTCGTTTGCTTTTGTCGGGCGGAATGGATTATCTGCATCTGTGCAGGATATGTATGATGCGCTTGTTTCGGGGTTACAGGAAGTTAAAAATGAGCCGGTTCATTTTTATTTAAACCCCGATATGTTCAAATTAGCGTAAAAAAGAGGTAGATGCTTAGGATAAGATTATAAAAAATAAGTTTATACCAGATAAAGAGATAAAAATTTAATTTGGGGGATATAAATGGTTATGGTAAATCGTAAACACAAACCAACTTCTCAACCGATACCTACTGATATTGCACGCTGGCGTGTCCTTCTCAAAACAATACAATCAGCATTTCCATCACCATGGAAAGAAGAAGGTGATGATCAAATCTTTGAACATACCTTGCTCAGTGCAGTAGGACAGTTAAATCAGATGAAACACCCACGTATGTACCAAGAACAAAAAGCCTGGCAAAGCTATCTTGGAGATCCAGCCTTACCCGACTATTCAACCTGTAAAGACGTCATCTTTGAGGAACACATGCAGCCATTACCCGAAGTTATCAAAGAACTAGTTGGCTTCTTCAATGGCATGCCAAATTGGAATCATCCCCAAACAATGTGTAACGTCGTACCACCACCCAATACCGCTTCAATTATCGGCTCCACCCTCACGCAAGTATTTAGCCCCAACATCCTCGAAGGAGAGTATTCATGGAATATCGTAAAAACCGAGATTGAATCGGGCGCAATGCTAGCACAACTAATAGGATGGGATCCACACAAAGCAGGCGGAATCTACACTTTTGGAGGTACAGGATGCTATTTCTATGGACTCAAACTCGCATTAACCACGGTTTTCGGTAAAGAATCACGATTCACCGGCATACGCGAGGATGGCCAAATCCTTGTATCTCGAGAAGGTCATTTTATCAAAAAAACATGTTCAGACTGGTCGGGCCTCGGCATGAACAATGTCAGAGAAATCCCTGTTGATAAACACAACCGAATGGATATCAATGCATTAAAAAAGGTAATGAATGACTGTAAAAAAGAGGGAGAACCAATAGTCATGATAGTATGTACAATGGGAACAACAGATGCCTTTGCCATAGACCCTATCGCTGAGGTACGAAAACTCATAGATAAATACAAAAATCCAAAAGGCTACCCAAAACCACTCCTTTATGCCGACGCAGTAATTGGATGGTCATGGCTTGCTTTCCGTTCATATGACTTCAAGAAAAATCCATTACAATTCTCACAGAAGGCATTAGAAATACTTGAATATAATTATGAACAAATCAAACCCTTGTACAATGCAGATGCCATAGGTATTGATTTTCATAAAACAGGATGGGCTCCCTATAACTGCAGTTTTTTCATAACAAAAAACTATGATACATTTAGTGAACTACTCAGTCGCCCTTTCCCCGCATATCTTCAAGATAGAACACCATATAACCCCTTTAAATTCACCTTTGAAACCTCCCGTACAGGGTCCTACGCCATGTCGGGGTGGGCAACCCTTCGCTTATTTGGCCATGAAGGAT
>JAHJFH010000024.1 GCA_018824925.1 Thermoplasmatota archaeon | reverse complement strand
TATTGGGAAAAAGAAAAATTATATTCTACTAATTTAGCAATAATCCCTAGGAGATAAAAACTTTCTCTCTTTTTAAATTCATATAGTAATTGTAAAAGAAATTAGTTCACTTTATGATAGAACGTATTCATACTGAACAGCATCATCATACATGTAAAACATATGTTGTTCCTCAGAAGACAATTGTGGGCTAAAGTGTAATATTGGTTTTCCAAGTTCTTCACTTGTTTTAATTAAATCCTCTAGTGATTTTAATCTTATTGCTGTTGTACCTATAAAGATTGGTTTTTTATCGACATCGACGATATATTCCCCATATTTTTTCTTGATCTTCTCCATCATCTTCTCAAGTTTACTAACGGTTACCGTTGCATTTTCTGTAAATACAAATAACATGATGAGGGATACAAAAGAGATAACTGATGGTAAACTCCATATATTGGACTGTTCAATTAATCCTATTTGAGAGGTTTGTTCATCCCCAGATTCTTCTAAAATGTCTGATCTGGATTGTGATAGATTTCCAGGTATTTCAATAATGTTTCGACCGAGGGGGATACTAAGTGAGGGTAAAAATGATTCATTGATGCTACCATTGTCGATCTTAGCGGTAATAGTAATATCACATGTTATGATAAGCGTTGGATCCCTAGGTGTGATTCCGGTTTCATCATTAATCTGACTAATGATCTCGTCGAAATAGCTGAAATTTATGGGGAAGTTTGTGTAAAAAAGAGCTGAAGTAAAGGACGTTTCTGGGACAAGAACAAATTCTTTTTCCCATATATCCGTCTGAATATTGGCTAGAACCGTATAGTTTCCATATATCTTTGCAGGTTGATTACAATAGAATAAGTAGTTGTAAGATGCGTTCATATGGTCTAGTATTTTCTTGAAAATAATCCCCTGACCAGGATATAGAATACTTGTATTGTAGACGGTGTTGTTTTTTAGAAATACCGTATAATTGAAATTACCATAGTGACTGTATTTGCATGTGATAACCCTTTTTTCAATAGTTGCCGGTTGTTGAAACGCCGCATAGGCATTATATGCTGAGGCAATTACAATAAGGCTAAGAATAACGATTACACCTGTTCTAAGGTTCATTGAAATGAGTTTCTTATTGATTTTTATTTTTTTCATAATAGTATCATCGCCTCATATTTTTTCATTATCTGGTAACACCAACATTGCGGAAAACCTCTTTTAGAGCAATTGATATCCATCCTATTTTTGGTACGGTAAATACAGCCTTTCCCATAATCTGTCCTTGGGAGACAGGATCTGGATCAGGGTTTTCATTGGCGTCACCCTTAGTTATAAATAATTTAGTATGCTTGTTTTCACGTATTTCGTATACTCTATGTATTATAGCAGCGTCCTCACCTCTATATTGGATGATGTCGCCTTCTTGGATCTCGTCTACGGGTACGTCTGAGATGATAACGACATCACCGACATCTAAGACGGGTTGCATGCTACCGCTGATAATTGTCATGGGCTGGACACCAAAGAATCCAAATGAAAAAAAGAGTATTAGTATGCTTACGATAGCAACACCAATCCAAGAGATTGCAGGGTCTTTTGTCTTCTTTTTTGTCATCCATCTTCCGTGTTTGTCGGGGGTGGATTGGATGCTATTCTGTATGAGTAGGAAGCCGATGGCCGGTGCGAGAGTTCCAATGAGTGCAGCGGATATCCAGTTGAGATCTGGTACAACGGGTGAAAACCATTTGAATGTTTGGAGTATTCCCATGTAGCCTATTGCTGCCATGGCGCCTCCTAGGTATGCTAGGTATGAGGCAAAAAGGCCCACCGCCAGTAATGGAATAATGGTTTCTCCGAAAAATTTGGCTGATGCTGCAGGGTAGCTAACGTCCAATAGGGTAAACTGTGAGAGAGGTATGTATATAAGTGTGAAGAGGATTGTTACCAGACCTAGGGTAAGAGTGATACTTCTTCTTCGGAATGTACCTTTTTTGATGAGATATGCCCTGCTGAATTCAATGCCTAACAACATGAAAACTAAGGATATAATATTAATGAGGATGAACAGCGGGGTGAATGAGTAGGAGCGTACACCAAACCCCACAAATAACCCTGCGAGGATGAGCAGCGATACCTGGAATCCACCGATCAGAAGAGCTGCATGAGCGGGTGTTCTTCCAATCTGCCATTTCCGTATTTTTTTGAAATTCCATATGTTTAATCCCTCATGTTTTGCAATTAGAAAAACTAAAAAAGCTAAAAAAATCCATAAAATGGTGTTTACAACATAGATTACTATAGATCCCTCTATGGCTTCTTGTAGGATTTGATTTGTTATTATGTATATTATAATT
>JAHJFH010000023.1 GCA_018824925.1 Thermoplasmatota archaeon | reverse complement strand
TGTTCTCCATAGATGGCATCCCAGAACTGGCGGTGGAATCGTTGTGATGCTCCATCGGTACTCCCAATAACACCCCATCCATACCGGGCATTCATGATGGCTGCAAAAGCCGCATTGGGTGTTTTAATAGTGAAATATTCAGCGATTGAATCATAGCCATCTGGATCATCAAAGCCACCGGCCATACAGCCTTGCGAATATAGAAAGAATAAGTTTGTATTACTAAGGGTGCTGACTTGTGAATTGACCATTTTCATATTGTATCCATAAGATGAATGGCCGAGATGATTAACGATATGTACACCATTTGTTAAACGATCCATAATCTCAGAGGTAGGCCAGTCATTACCATTCCAGGTTTTGTCATAAAGTCGATTGATCGTATATGTGGTTGAGGGGATACCTTCAGTAATCATAGCATTGGCATTGACATGGTCGATAAGTTCATCCATGTAATCACCACCCCAGGTATCTGGTCCTTCCCAAAGATGTTCACCAACGAGCAAAACAGTTCCTGAGTCATAGCCTCCGGTTTCCATATATGTTATGGTTTTACTAATAAAGTTATCAGCTTCATCAATGCTGCCGACAGAGGCACGGCCGACATAGATCTCAGCAACAAGGTCGACGTCACCGCCATTGGGTCCATCGGTTGGTTCACCGTTTTTATTATCATCATCATAATTGTAGGTACCATCAAGACATGCATAATATAGATCAGATGGCATATAGGTACTTGTACCACCGGTCCATGCACTGACAAATAGTGTTTGAGCGGGGATAATATCAGCATCTCCTCCAATTAATACATAATCAATATTATAATTTAGATATTCATCGGTAATGAATTCGCGGATATCCTCAGGTGTTACATTTTCTGGGATAAGACCGATTTCATTAAGAGTTTTTATTCGAACGGAGCGTCCTCGTTGCTCATGGGCTGTTTTTAAAACTTCAAAAGCGGGTTTAAACTCTCTGGTTGTGATGATAAGTAGGTCATAATCAAGGATTCCTTGGGGGTGGATACTGGGTGAGGGATAGGTGTTAAGTTGAATAGGATTTGAAATTTTATTGTTAACCGCAGTGTAATCTCTTGATAATCCTCGATAGAACGGATGGGTTTTTGTGGTTTCTTGTGTGTGAATTGTGAGGCATATCTTTGGTGTATAGGTGAGTTCACCGGTGATGATATGATATGTCACGGGATAGAGATTTAATACCAATAACGTGTAGCCACGGAAATGGTAGGTTCCGATAATTTCGTATGAAGAATCAGGAAAGTATAACTTATCTGTTGAAAAAATTGGGGTAGCTTGTTCAGGGGTCTGGAAGTGGGTATCGAGTAGTGGGATGGGTTCTGGTACAGAGGTTATTTGATGGTTTACGCCAAGGGAGATGGGTTCATCACATGTTATTTCTATGTTTGATACTTGGTGGTTTGGTGGGAGAAGTAGAGTAAGACCATGTGCGGGGAGATCAGGTTGACCGGGTTGAAAAATGCTATATCCATCATCAAGTGTGACATGTGTATATGGTTGATTGTTGATGATTTTAGATGTGAGTTGAGGTTGATCAATAGAAATTGTATGCGTGATTATGGCTGTTGTTTGTGATGATGGTTGAATCGCGATGGTGGTAGGTACCATAAATAGTAAGGTAATAATAATTGCTTGAAGTGATAAAAATGGTGTCTTTTTATGCTGGTTCATAGGGCATGCTCTTAGCTTATACTAACATGTGTTAGTATAAATAAGTATTTATTATTATACAAAAATTGCGTTAAAAATACAGGGATATTAATATCGGCAGTTATACTCTAAATCCTTATAAAACATGTATAAAAAATCCTATAAAGCTCCCGGGTGTTCCCGTTCAATATGCAGTATCCGTTAGAAGAGGCTCTAGGCGAAATAACCACCTTAATAAAATCGATTATCCCTGATCACAAACACTCGATTAAACTGGAGACACCTCCTGACCAAAAAATGGGTGATATTGCGTTTCCTTGCTTTTCTCTTGCCCCCATATATAAAAAAAATCCACAAAATATTGCTGAGGATCTTGCATCAAAAGTTCCCTCAAACACCTGGGTAGATCACGTAAAAGCACAAGGTGGTTATTTAAATTTTTATCTTAACAGCACGAAGATAGTACAAACAACACTAAATGAAATACTTACACGAAAAGAAACCTATGGACATTTAGAACTACGACACCAAAAAGTAATCATTGAACATACTTCTGCGAACCCAAATGGTCCATTACATGTCGGCCGCGCACGAAATCCAATAATTGGTGATACCCTCGTACGGATTTTTCGGGCAGCAGGCTATATGGTTGATGCACAATATTATCTAGATGATATGGGAAAACAAGTAGCTATTCTCACCTGGGGAATACGCCATATCTCAAAAACTGAAATTCCTAAACCACAATATGACAAACCTGATCATCGGTATGTCAGCTACTACCAAAAAGCGCATAAATCCATGCAGGAAAAACACGAAGTCCAAAACGCAATAAGTACGATAATCAAACAGTCAGAAAAAGGAGATCCAGCAACGCTTGATCAAATCCATTCAGCATACAAACCGGTATTAGATGGTATGATCACTAGTTTGAACCGCATCAATATCAATATCGATAGCTATGTACCAGAATCCCAGTTTGTTCTTGATAAATCAGCAGATTACGTAGTTAATCAACTAAAAAAAACTCCTTATTCTCATGAGGAAGATCAAGCACTCTATCTCGATCTTAAAGCATATGGTATTCAAGGAAGAAACACCAAATTTTTCTATCTACGCCAGGATGGAACTACTCTTTATGCAACCCGCGATATAGCCTATCATCTATGGAAGGCAGCCCACGCCGATCGGCTCATTAACATATTAGGTGAGGACCATAAATTAGAGTCACAACAAGTCGCAATCGCTCTGAAACTATTACATGTAACAATTATCCCCGAACCCGTGTTTTATTCCTTTGTATCTCTTCCTGGAGGAAAAATGTCAACACGACGGGGACGAGTTGTCTATCTCGATGATTTAATACAAGAAAGTATTGCACGAGCTTATGACGAGGTAAAAAAACGTCGAGGAACTGAGCTAAATGAAACTAAAATGCAAATGATTGCTGAGATGGTAGGAATTGGAGCAATACGCTATAATATCATCAAAGTCCAGCCAGAAAAAGATATTGTGTTTCGATGGGAAGAAGCATTGAATTTTGAGGGAAACGCCATACCGTTCATACAATATGCACATGCCCGTGCTTGTAGTATTCTTACCAAAGCTAGAATTATTCCAAAAAAAGTAGATGCGCAGGTAGTAACACATGCCTCTGAAATACTCTTACTCAAACACCTTGCTCGATTTCCTATCACAATCAAAGAAGCCTGTGAAGGTTGTAAACCACACAGTATAGCGTTATATCTATATGAAACAGCATCATTGTTTAATCAGTTTTATCGAGATTGCCCTGTTCTTTCCGTTACTGAAACCCATATATTACAAGCACGAATCGGGGTTGTTTTAGCAACCCGGATTGTGCTTGCAAATGCTTTAGAGCTTTTAGGCATCGCAGCACCTGAGGAAATGTAGCATGCCGATAAAAGAAATAGAGTGCCAACAAATTATTCGAAAAATCACACCACACGATACCTTATTTTCAGGCAGCTATGCTCTTGATCCCTACCAAAACTGCGCATTCGCCTGTTCCTATTGTGACTCCGCATATGATCCAACTATCTATGTCAAATCCAATGCCATAACAATTCTGCAGCAAGAACTACAAACCATAAAACCAGCAAGAATCATAGTTGGATCCGTACATGATCCCTATCAACCCATCGAAAAATCAACTAAACTCACCCGAAAGATACTCCAAACACTTACAAACGCCGGTTTTCCGATTCATGTACTAACAAAATCCCCATTAATTTTCAGAGATATTGATATACTAAAAAAAATACAAAAAACCTGGTCACAATCAGTATCATGTCAATGAACCCTCATATAGTATCAATCTTTGAACCCGTTGCTCCCTCACCTATTGATCGTTATAACCTAGTATCAAATCTTTACGAAAAGAAAATATGCGCAGGTATCGCTCTATTACCGATTTTTCCCTATATCATCGACAATGAACTCGAATCACTAATATCCACAGCGGTACATCATCACGCTCGATACATCCTTTATAAATATCTTGAATTGAAAGGAGACCAAAAACAGGATGTACTGAAAAGCATACACCACTATTTTCCTCAGCACCTACAAATGTATGAACAGGAATATGATCAGCGGTATACCCCTAGTTTGACCTATCAAGAAAAGCTCTATAAAAAAATGCACGAGCTAACTCAAAAATATCAGATACCAACAAAAATACCTTTACTAAATGAAACACTTTAAGCTATAGCTCATTTTTTTTAATTTTATCTAACAGTACTTTATCGATAGTATCCTCATCCGCTTGACGAAACATCTCAATCGGCTTTTTTTTCAATTCCGTTTGTAGTTGAGCTGATGTCTGAGGGGGTTCCTCAGATTGCTCAAAAACGGTATCGGCAGTAACTGGCTGTACAACCGTATCATCAAGGGTTTCAAACTCTGTTGATTCAACGGTTTGAACCGTTGAAGAATAATCCTTCGTAGGAGGAGGTGGTGGTGGTACCTGTTGGCGGGTTATTAACTCAAAAGTTTCCTGAATAAAGGATAATTCAGCCTGAGTAGGATTCCAACTAATCAGCTCATTTTGAATTGCTATATTTGGTGCATTCCTATCAAAAAACACCTGCAAAAAAAGTCGTCCCGTATGTTGATCTTTTTCCAACTGCAGCTTAATAAAGAGGTTGTCCTTATTTCCCATATTGACACCTTTTACGATAAAAATGTCGTCAAAAATACATCAGTTTAAAGGACTTATACTTTTCTTTTTTTAAAACTAATTTATTTTATTACATGCACTAAAATAG
>JAHJFH010000152.1 GCA_018824925.1 Thermoplasmatota archaeon | reverse complement strand
GATATACACATCAAAACCCGCACGATAAATCTGAATACCATCCTTAGCAGCCTTTTTTCCATCAATACGTAAAATCCATGGTTCCTCAGTACGAACCCTGCCGGCTTCGATAGCTTTCTCAATTGTACCACTAAGATGTACATGTTTACGATCAATAGGGTTGAGTCCATGCTCCAAAATGACATCAAGTTCTTCCTCAGTTACCGGGTAAAAATATTCATCAAGCTCAGCATCAGGAAGATCACTGAGATCAATATCAACGGTATGACCATATGTTGCCCGGACCATCCCACCATCAATTTGATACCGACCCTTTGGATCCGTTAAGGCAATTGCTTCAATATGATGATTCCGAAGCCAATGAAATCCTGAGCGACTCGTCCCGATTGCATGGACAAACTCTGAGATATCGACCCATCCATGACCATCCATGGATACACCAATTTTCTCAGGAAAATGTCGTAATACACCGGCAATAATTCGGCCTAATGAGTCAAGCTCACGGTCACTCATCAGAAATTTACCTTTTCGACCACAGATTGGGCATACATCGCCTCGAAAATAGCCATGTTCCGCGCATTCACCTAACATAAGACCTCCATCCACATAGGAAAAGATAGTATAAGTTTTTGTATACATAAACAATTACCTCATTAGTGATGACATCGTGGAAGCCGAAGAAATGAAACGAAGCGCAGGCGAAAAAGCCGTAGAATGGATCGAAGATGGCATGATTATCGGCTTAGGCACAGGATCTACCGTAAAATACACGATAGAAAAACTGGGTGAACTGGTGAAAAATGGATTACACATTAAAGGCATCCCCAGCTCACAACAAACAAAAAAACTTGCACAACAACATAATATTCCACTCATAGATTTAACCGCAGAAATCGATATTGACATCACCATTGATGGTGCAGATGAAGTCGACTCGAACCTTTATCTCATCAAAGGAGGTGGTGGTGCTCTTCTTAGAGAAAAAATTATTGCTTACCACTCCAAAAAAGTCATCATAGTGGTTGATGAATCGAAAATAGTGAAAGCCCTTGGCATCGGATTTCCCTTACCTGTTGAAATTACTAGATTTGGTTGGCACGCCACAAAAAAGGCACTAGAACAAATAGGATGCACCACAGAACTTCGAACTATTATGGACGAAAAATATCTTACGGATAACGCAAATTATCTACTTGATTGTGATTTTGATCGAATTGAAGACCCTGAAGCACTCGATATAGCGCTTCATGCGATACCCGGGGTTGTTGAGCATGGGTTATTCATCAACCTTGTTGACGAAGTCATTGTTGGTAGCCGACAAGGGACCATAACGCTAGAACGAGAAACCGTCCCTGCCTAAAAAAAAATCATGAGTATTTATTCTTCCTTGTTGCTAAAAACATGTAGCAATTTAATTAGATCGCTACCCGCAAGATACTCGGTAGTCAACTGCTGAGCTACCTCAGCATCAAGTCCCATTTCCACTAACTGTTTATGAAAGATCTGTGCACCCTTTTTTGCTTGTTGACGAAAGCGAAATAACAACGGAATAAACCGAACCATTAAAGCTGGTGCAATGCTTCCTATCACTCCAACTATTTTTGGTAAATCTAGCGGATGAGCATTATTAGCTTTTGAGGTCATTACGATAATCCTCTACTCGTGGTGTTTCCGTTGACTACCGAATCCCTGGAACATTTTCCCAAGGTTTAATGTCGACATATATTGACGGGTTAACTCAAACGCTTGTTCATCCTTCATTCCAGCGGCTTTCAACTCATTATAAAATGTCGCTACGGCAACCCCATATTGTTTCGCTTGGGATGTCCCATATAAGACGCCACTTAACTCCTTTAATAGTCCAGGAATTTTTTCAGAAATTACATTAAGTATTTCCTTAATTTTCTCGGGATCCGGCATGCTTTCATGGTTGTTCATACTATTCCTTTCTCCAATTGAATTGATTTATGGCTGATGCATATTTATTGTGAAAGTCCAAGTAATCGAGCCCATTTTTTCAATACATTCTCTGAAAGACTATAGACATTCAACTGCCCTTTTTGAGTTTTTTCTACTACCTGCATCTCAACCAGGTCCTGTACACGTTCCCTAATAATACGTCGAGAGGCTGTTCCTCGGCGATTACGTACCCGTTCCGTAATTTCAGAAATATTTTGTTGACTACTATCTAACAAAACACGAATAATCTCTATAGCTATCGGATCCTTTATCTCTGGAACTACTAACTCGGGGGAGAGTCCCCCATGCTCCATTGCTAGCTGTAATAACCTGATATATTGACTAGTACCCATTTGGACTTGTTGCAGGGGACGAAGGATCTGAGAAAGCATCTGCTCTAATTCACTGATTCGAGCATTCAGTTTTTGGATTTCCTCAGCTAACTCATCAGCCACAACAGCTTGGATATAAATAACCCTAATAATAGCTTTTGTAAACTGAAAAAATAAATCCTTATCGCTCTTGTTTTTTGTATTTAATACTATAAAACACAGGAAGAATCAAAACCGCTCCAAGTAATGATGACAAGGTCATTATAATAATGACTGACCCAAATTGTTGTAATGCTGGGATGTCAACAAAATACACTGATGCCACGCCCGCCATTGTTGTCGTTGCTGCCTCAACTAAAGACAAACCAGTTTTTTCAATAGAATTCCGAGTAGCCTCTTGTAATGATAATCCGTCCTCTCTATCTTCACGAATTCGTTGCGTAATATGAATTCCATAATCAATACCAATTCCAATCATAATTGCGGCAATTGATATTGTTACTACCGATAGGGGAATATCTAGCATCACGAGAAATCCTGGTTCCCATATAAGGACAAATAGTACTGGTATGATGGTGAGAAATCCATAAAAAGTTGAGTTAAAAATCACGATTAATACGGATAAGACCAAAAGTAATGCAACAATCATGGATCTGGTCTGTTGATCAGCTAATTGTTTATTGATTTCAACATTTACAGCATCTTGTCCAGCAAGCCTGGAAACCGTTCCATTATAGGGAATTACAGCTTGTTCAGCAATAGTATTTACCGCATTTACTAATACTTGAAGATCTCCCGAGCTAATCCCAACTGGGAATGTCACGATTACGATTGTTTTTGAATATGCTTCATCAATTAATCCTTCTTCGACAATTCGATCATAGACGATTTCCTCAACGCCTAACATATCCGCTAAGCGTGTGATCAGTTGATTTCGATCTAATACCTCATTTATTCTTTGTAAGGTCTCAGTTAATGAGGTAACAGACACTCCAAGCGCCTTGATTTGCTGTTCCATCTGATAAATCGCATTGATCGTTTCTGGGTATGTCAATCCCTGTGGATCCGTCTGAACCAACAGCATATTAATATTGGTTCCACCACCAAAATCTTTGGAATACTGGATATATTTATCGACCTCAGGTAACCCTTTTGGTGCGATATCAAGGTAATTTGTTTCGGTTCGTATGATGGGTAATGCTGCTAATGATATAACTGCGAAGAATACCGCGATTAGTGCAACCCTATAGCGATTATCAATCGCGAACGATGCTATCTTTTTCCAATTTTGTTCATGGCCATTTTTTTCAAATTTTAATATTAAGGCAAGACAGGGCACTAATATGGATGCGCAGATGAAACAGAAGAGTATTCCCATTACACAGCCAAAACCAAAACTGACCATGGGGGGCATATTACTGAGCATTAATGAACCAAAACCAATTACAGTAGTAAGGGTTGATAAAAAAACGGCTTTACCTGTTAATCGTAAAGTTTTTTC
>JAHJFH010000151.1 GCA_018824925.1 Thermoplasmatota archaeon | reverse complement strand
TCTTAAGCGAGTGATAATACTGAAGGGGCTAGTGGTCTAGTGGTTATGACTGCACCTATAACTCTCATATTTTCGACGAAATTCTCGACGATATTTTCCACGTAAATTCTAAAACCTTCTCTTTTTCTTTTTTTTATCAAAAATAATACGGCGTTGTCTCAAAACTCAAAAAATATCTCAATTTTTGATAATTCTCAATTAAAATATTAACTGTTCAATTTATTTTTAAGGAGAATTTTTATTGAAAGTTAATGACGCTCAATACTTTTGAGACAAAGCCTGATAATACTTTCATCTACCTTCCTGAAAATATATTATTCATAGTTATTCTTTACATTTTTATTAGAATAGTGTACCCTATTACCAATGATTTGTTACGAGCGGAGGGAATATCAACAATGAATAAAATAGAATCATATAGTATTCTGGATGTCAAAGAGAGCGATCCTGTTCTTGAAAAACATCGGAAGGATGTATTAGAAAAATATCTTGAATATGGTGTTATCAAGCTACAGGAATTTAAGGATCAGGGAAAGACCATTGAGGATGTGCTTGAACAGGCAAAAACTGTTTTATGGTATATAAAAAATCAGCGGATGGAACATATCCAGGATGAGCTTGGTCTGTAGCTATACTATTTTCTGTTGGTGATGATTTCATCGATGAGTTCGTATTTTATCAGGGCTTTTCCCAGGATGATTTTCCCATTCTCGATTTTAAAAAATATTTCATCATTGGGTTTCATTTTCAGTAAATCGAGGAGTTCCGGTGGGAGGGTGACCCGGTTTCTACTATCCAGAGGTCGTGGCTTTCCAAGAATTTTATTCATATTGGTTTTAGAGAATTGGTTTTTCACTATATAGCATTATTGGGAAAATGGGCAAATGGGAAAAATATTTATACCCACAATGTGTTACAGGGCATGGTTACTGAGCATTCTCGCTTTTTTTGAGATATGTTTGGTAATCATATGGAGGCATGAAAGATATGAAAAAACATATGGTATGGGGCGGTGTCCAGGTGGCGCTGCTGATGCTGGTATCGTCGATAACAGTAGTGAATACTGTTGTCTCTGACCCGACTCAACACACTGGAGCGGCCTATGTTGGGGATCTCTGGATTTCAGAATTGGATGTATCCTCAGAGCTTGAAAATGTTGATTATATCGGTGTCGGTCATACTGAGGCTGCGGATGACTGGGTACGTTGGACTGATGGAGAGGGAAATATCATGGCTAATTGGACTGTTGATATTGCCACAGAGACACATCCCGAATATTGTGTCCTGTTCACCCTAGCCGCATTTAATATTGATGATGATAATAATCAAATGGCTAATGATAGCATGATGAAGACCTATTCTGCTGATCAAACATACAATGAAAGTGGTATACTTTCGTTGTCAATTGAATTTGATCGAGATTTCCTAGGGTCTCATACTGAAGCAACGCTTGTTTGTTACCTCAGTGCTTGTGTTAAAATTAATGATACCGAAGAAGCAATCAATTTTACGTCTTGGGGGCAGGATAGATGTGTTGTCGGTGTTGGACTGAATTCACAAACCCCTTCTCATCCATTTGAACGGTTTAGAAATGAATCAAATAGTAATTTTCCGAACATTTGGTCATGGATTCCTGGATGGAATGAAGAGGATAGGTTTGATGATGAAGCTGACATGTTGGAATCACAAACATTTTTTAGAACGGGATGTTCTGGCCAGAGTATGCCTTCGTCTGATTGGGATATTGGTGATTTTTTTATTCATATTTGGTTTGGTGGTGGATTAGAGGGCACTTATCTGCTTCAGCAGAACAGAACGATTAATAGACAATGGGATCAATATGATGAATTAGATATCAATTCTAAGGCAGATATATTTTATATAAATCATGGTGCTTTCATACCTGCTGTAGCTACGAGATATATCCTTATCCATGAAGGACAAGGACCTATAACTGATAGACGATATAATACAGGTATTAAAACATATGACGCAGCTGAGTTGGGTGTTGGTTTTACAATTGACGAGGATGATGATATTGATACGCAAGATGAGTTGATTGTTAACGGTAGGGGCTGGGTCATCCGACCACAAGGCCAATATCAAATTCTGTTTTTAGGTGAGACACATGAGTATAAAATTAATATTGTGTCTGGAACTGGATCATCATCTGCTATTAATGGGGAGTCTGGATATTATTGGGAAGAATCCTGCGCCTATTTCAATACCACATATGATCTTGATGTCTCCAGTTCGGAGGAATTTGGTATTACCACAGTTTCTGTGGATATCTCTGATGTATTGAAAGAAAGCGATGAATGTGTGTATACCTATGCTGGAGATACGGGTGTTGTACAAATAGAGGTCATGTGTTAAAAAAATATGTAACTTGTTGGAGATGTTATCATCTCCATTTTTTTTAATATTGTTGATATCATGGAAAAT
>JAHJFH010000022.1 GCA_018824925.1 Thermoplasmatota archaeon | reverse complement strand
ATTTAAAATAGGTAATTATTTTATTTATCATGAGATAGTTAATACTGTGGTATTTGTATATTTTTTCAGATATGTTTTGTACAAATTATTTTATATATATGTAAATTAATATTAATTTGAACGTTAACGATGTCATCCAGAGAAAACTTCAAGACATTCATTCCTGCGAATGTGAGTATTCCCGAGTTTACTTTCAAAGCTGTACTGGTAGGGGCATTACTTGCCATTGTGTTAGGTTCAGCAAACGCGTATTTTGGTTTATATGCTGGAATGACTGTCTCGGCTGCTATCCCAGGTGCTGTTTTAGCATTTGCTTTCTTAAAACCTCTTAAAGGGACTATTCTTGAGGTGAATATCGGTATGATGGGTGCTGCTTCAGGAGCATCACTTGCTGCTGGAGTGATTTTTACTATTCCCGCGATGCTGATTCTTGGTGCATGGACCGAGATTCAGTATGTTGAGACTACTATTGTGGCTATGCTTGGTGGTATTCTTGGTGTTCTGTGGATGGTTTCATTACGGCGCGCTCTGATTATTAAAACAGATTTACCGTTCCCTGAGGGTGTTGCGGTTGCTGCGGTTCTAGCTACAACAGTTGGTGATGGGAAGTCTGATAGTAAAGCACAAACTGGGGTGAGCGGGGTTTGGTTGCTTTGTGGTAGTCTTCTTGGTGCTATGTTGAAATTTGGGCAGGTTGGTTTACATGCGTTTTCAGGGAAATTGCATGGTATTATTGATATTGGTCGATTCAATATTGGTGGGGGGGAACATGCGGGCTTATTTTATGGTGGACTTGCGACCTCCCCCGCATTGCTTGGTGTTGGGTGGATAATCGGTCCGCGTATCGGTTCATTTGTATTTATTGGTGGTCTTCTTGGTTGGGTGATTATGGCTCCCTTAATTGTGGTAGCGACCGGGATACCTATACCTTCATCTGCAGATCAAATTACGGATGCGATGGCATTAGCTGGGGGTAATTTTGAGGTGGGGAAGGTTATTTGGGGTTTCTACACGATTTGGAGTGATTATATTCGCTATATTGGCGTTGGGGCGATGGTGGTAGGAGGGCTGTTTACTATTTTTAAGCTACGCAATAATATTTCTGAGGGTATTCGAGAGGCTATTTCAGGGATTAAAGGGGGTCAAAAGGAGGCGAAAAAACGGACGGAGCAGGATCTGAATTTTAAATATGTGTTCTTACTTATTGGATTTTTTACTATTCCCGTATTTTTATTGTATGCTTGGATTTCTGATAATTATTTGGTCTCAGGAGTTATGGCGGTTTTTGCCATTTTATTTGCGTTTATTGCAAGTGCCATTGGTGGATATATGGCAGGGTTGGTAGGTTCATCAAATAACCCGACTTCTGGTGTGACCGTTTCGGTATTGTTGATTACATCATTGATATTACTCGGATTTGGTTTATCTGGTTCCGTTGGTGCATATGGTGTCGCGTTATTGATTGCAGCTGTTATTGCATGCTGTGCAGCGATTTCTGGGGATGTACTGCAGTCGATGACGGCAGGACAGATTATTGGTGCCACACCAGCGAAACAGCAGTTAGCAGAGATTGTTGGTATTATTGCTGCTGCGCCAGTACTTGCATTGGTAGTGTCAGCACTTGATAAAGCCTATGATATTGGGAGTACGAATCTACCTGCACCACAGGCATTTCTGATGAGTGGTATTGTTCGTGGAGTGTTGGGTGGGGAGATGGTATGGCCGTTTGTTATTGCGGGGATGGTGTTGGCTTTTGTGTTGATTTTAATTAATGTACCTGTGTTACCGGTAGCGATTGGTATCTATCTTCCATTTACTTTGTCTACCCCAATATTTTGTGGGGGAATTATTCGGTATATTACTAATAAAAAGATTGAGAAACAGTATGGTTGTGATGAGGAACAGATTAGTGAGTGGGAGTTGGCGATTAAACAGACGGAGGTGAAGCCTCGGGAGCGTATTTTACGAACAGGTTTGTTGTTTACCGCGGGTTTGATTGCTGGTGAGGCATTAACGGGGGTAATTGTTGCGTTTATTATTATTTCTGGGTTAAATATTTCAATGTTTGAGTTTCCCCCAGAATGGCCGGGATTATTGTTATGGTTATTTATCGCATTTCTTGTGTTTTATATTCCGTTGCGAGAAATATATAGTACACATGAAAAGTAGTATTTTCGATGAAAAGGTCTAATATTATTTAGTTTTTAAGTAATAATTCGTTAATTTTACAGAAAAATTTATATCCATTAATAAATTATTTAAATCAGGTGAAAAAATGGATAAAAAATTGTTTTCAGTAGTTGTGATTTTGCTGATGTTGATATTGTGTATACAAACAATTCAGGGTAATGAAAATCTTTTTTCTATTAATTTAAATGAAGATCAACCCATGGTTTCCATAGGTACACTCTCTGATGATATTTGGGGGAAAATATATGGTGGATCAGGTGATGATTTTGGAGGATCGGTACAAGAAACATCAGATGGAGGATATATCATTGGGGGAACAACGGAATCATTTTCAACTGATTCACAGGTATGGTTGATTAAAACTGATGCGGATGGTAATGAACAATGGAATAAAAGTTATGGAGGATCTGGTGTCCCCTATTATGGAGTACGTGCGATTCAGACTAGTGATGGCGGGTATGCGGTTACAGGATGGCTTGAACTGACATCATCTGCGGATATAGGGATCCTCATTAAAACAGATAGTACTGGAAATATGCTTTGGATAAATTATTACTCGGGTTCGGGTGCTCAGTTGTATGAGCATCTTTATGCCGTGAAACAAACCATTGATGGTGGGTATATAATGACGGGGCATATTTTTTCGTATGAAGATAAAAACCGGTTTTATTGGACAGATTTATGGATTGTTAAGGCAGATAGCAGTGGTATCGTCCAATGGACAAAAACTCTTGGTGGATATGAATATTGTCCTGATTGTGGGTATGATGTTATCCAAAGTAGCGATGGCGGTTATGTGATTGTTGGTCAGTCGTATCAAGTGGGATCTGAAGGTGCATGGATGATTAAAACCGATGCAAGTGGTGTTCTACAGTGGGATTATAAATCGGTGACCATGAGGCGTGCTCGATCTGTTGAGGAGACGTCTGATGGTGGATACATTTGGGTTGGAGTGAATTGGTTATGTAAGATGACTAATTTTGGTAACGTCCTTTGGAAACAGGAGTATGACCTTTCAGTTTGTGATTTTAATAATGATGTCATTGAGTTAAGTGATGGAGGATTTGCTTGTGTTGGAGGTTCAAAATTTTTTACTACCGATTCGGTGGGTACGTTAATGTATAATGGTACTTTTGCAGATTGTTCATTAAGTGAGGTTTTGGAGGCAAATCTTGGGTATGGTATCATTGTCGGGTCGACTACGGCGTTTGGGGCGGTTGGTTCTGATGTATTATTGATGAAGGGTCCACTTGATTGGGTGCCTCCTGAGGCGGAGATTGTGTCGCCGTTATATGGTTTATATCTTGGGAGTATTAAACTTCTTCCGTTGAATAAATTGACCGTTGTGATTGGATCACCTATTCTTGAGGTAGTTGCAACAGATGGTTTTAGTGGTATGGATCGTGTTGAGGTTTTTGTGGAAGGTGTGTTGGAGCATACGATTCCTGCTGAGCCATATGAATGGAAGTGGGTTGAGTGGATCCCTGGAATATATACTATTTCAATTACTGCATTTGATGCTATTGGGAATGAGATGAGCGATGAGATAGTGGTGTTGAATATCTTCTAATAAAAAATTGCTTTGCAGATATTCATTACACTATTTTTCTCCTAATTTTAGTGTATGAGAAGACTAGGATCTCCGAAAAGTTGCCATTGTTGGGCCATTTTGATGTCCATTTCATCATTATTACCTAGGAAGGTATTGAGGTATTGCGTGATGGTTTCTTGGTGGAGTTGTCCAAGGATGCGGATGTTCTGTTGTGCATAGAGTTCGAAAAATCTGAGCTCCATCCATCCGTCATAGACTTCGAGGTAATCATTGATTCCATTGTTGTCTGCATCGTCCATGGCATGGGTTCCAAGGCCGGTGTTGGCGATGGTGGCGATACTACCCCCTCGTTTTTGAATAGTGAGTTTCCAGGCCCAACAGCCTGTGTTGAAGGTTAGTTTTCCTTTTTGAAGACTTTTACCGATAGATCGGTCGAATTGGCCATTATTACAGCCACCGACAAGGGTGATGGGTAGTTTGTTTTTGTTATGTAAAAAATTCATATAGAGTGGTTTGTAGAAAGTGAGATAACCTAGTTTTGTTATGGATGGTGCCCATCCTTGAGCGTTTGGCGGATAATGGATACCCCATGCAGTAGGACTTCCATGACCGCAGAAGTAGGCAAATCCTGCTCCTTGGTTCATGGCTTTATTGATGTCTCGTACCGTGAGTTTGTTATTTTGTGTGGCGTAGAGTTCGACGGGTTTAAACCCAGTCATGATGGTTTGTGTTTGTTTCATGATTTCGATGCCTTCGCTAATATGATTTTCGTCGTCCCAGTGATCACCGCTGACAAGGATGAGGTTTTTGAACCACTCGAGGTTTTGGGTGGTTTCGTAGGAAATGATTTTATCGACAATGATTTTTACTTCCCGGGTAGTTCTGCAGGGGAGTCTCCCGAGCTGGACATCTGGGTAGAGGTCCATGTAGTCGATGATACCATGGTCATATTCTGCGAAGATGTCATTGTTGTTCGTATCCCAGCTAGAGAAGTTACCTTCGCTATCGTAGATATCGGCGTAGTAGAGATCAGAGAGAAATTGCGGTTCGATGATTTCTTGGGTACCTTCTCGGATGAGGACATGGCTGTAGCGTGGGGGGAGGTCCCAAGTGGTTGATTGTCCATCTATACCACCTACTAGCAATACTGCGGTGATTCCATCTTCCTCGATGGCTTGTTTGATAGTATATTTTATTTTTTCTGGGGTGTCTCGTCCAGAGGTTTCTTTGTTAATGGTTTCTATGGTGATGAGTTTGGTTTTTATGTTTTGTTTATTTTTATAAGAAATAAGGGGTTGAAGGTTCTTGGTAAATTTTTGTGGGGTAATAATGAGGAGATCATACTCATGGAGATTCTGTAGGAGTGGTGTTTCTGGTTCTTGGTAATATATGGTTACTGTGATGTTGTTGGTATAAGAGATTTCGTTTTTAGTGGGATGGTATATGACCGGGTATACTCGCAGGTTGAGGATGGTTTGGTACTTGTTGTCGAAGAGGCCGCCTCCGGTGTGGTAGGTGACGATTCCTGTGGGATAGGTGTTATTTTGTTGATAGATGGATTCATCTTCTTGTGTTATGGTAGAGCATGAGGCGAATGAGATGATGGCGGGTATGGGGATTGTTTGTGGAAGATTGTAGGAATAGGTTATGTCGGTGATTTTTGTTCCGAAGGGGAAGGTTATGGTGGAGAGATTGACAGGTATCGCAGGTCGTCCGTCACCCATGCTGTGGAAGTCGGTCTCTGCTACATTGATGAATGTGAGGTTATTGTTTTCCGTGATTTCTGGTTGGGAGAAGGTATAGGTTTTAGTAAGGGTTTGAACACCTTCAGGTAGGAATGTGGGTATTATTGTTTCTGTTGTTGTGGGTTTGAAGAGGTCGGTGTAGAGATATAGTGTTGTGAGTATTGCGGATAGGATAATGACTATAAGGAGGATGGTGAGGAGTTGTGTTCGTTTTTTTGTCTTCATTGTTTTTTCACCGGGTTGTCGTAATAATGCGTTTTTGATATATATTTTATATATTATAAAAGTGAGTGTTTTAATAATTTTTGATTTTTTCTCTCTATAATACTTTTTGGTTTAGCAGTTTTAAATCTATGTTTAATATAAATTAGTTAAGAAGGTACTGTATTTGCTGGATTTTGGTAGTTGGTAGTTCGCAATGATGATTTTTACAGACATAGAGTGTTGGTTTATTTTGTATTTGAATAAATGGTTGGGTGAAAGGTGCAAGATTTTCGATTTCCTCTCTTATAGTAGGATCTTTTAGAATAAGTACTTTATTTGGGAGATAGAATGATTGGATGGTTTGTAGGATAGTTTGTGTGTTTTTATCTGCATGTTTTCCGACAATAACAAGTTCATAGGCTGAGCCAAACATATACTCTAGTCCTAGCATGAATTGTGTATATCCTTGGGGTGTGGTGGTGATTTGATCTGAAAAGGCGGTTATAATCTGGTGGGCCTTATTTTCAAACGCTGAGTTTCCCGTTATTCGGGCTAGTTGTATAAGGTTGTGTAGTGTGATAGAATTTGCTGAGGGTATTGCGCCATCATAGAGTTCTTTGGTGCGGGTTATAAGTTGTTCATGGGTGTCCGAGGTGAAATATAAACCGCCATGTGTGGTATCCCAAAAATGGTTCATGAGGTAGGAGGTTAATTTGAGTGATTGTTGAAGATATACAGGTTTAAAGGTTGCTTGGTAGAGCTCAAGTAATGCCCATATCAGAAAGGCGTAATCATCTGCGTATCCATCGATTTTTGCTTCACCATGTCGATATCTGTGAAGAAGTGACCCATCTTTTTGTAGCATGGTCGTATTAATGAATTGTAGTGCTTTTTCAGCGGCTATGAGGTATTTTTTTGTGGTGAATATCTGGGATGCTTTTGATAGTGCAACAATCATGAGAGCGTTCCAGTCGGTGAGGATTTTATCATCTTTTTGTGGATGCATCCGAGTTTTT
>JAHJFH010000021.1 GCA_018824925.1 Thermoplasmatota archaeon | reverse complement strand
TGGTTTGGTGTGGAGACAATTACGTTTACGGCTATGGATGAGGCGGGTGCTTCTGATTTTGATGCTGCGGTGTTTACGGTGTCTGCGGTGAATGATCCTCCGGTGGTGGGTGATATTCCTGATCAGACTGTTGCTGAGGGAGGTACTTTTGTTACATTTAATCTTGATAATTTTGTTTACGATGTCGAGGATGTTGACGAAAATATAACCTGGTCATACCATGGCAATACTGAATTAATTATATCGATAGATGTTTCGCGAGTGGTTACAATAATTATACCCAATTTAGAATGGAATGGTGCAGAAACGATAACCTTCACAGCACAAGATACTGAGGGATTATCAGACTCAGATAATGCAACATTTTCAGTGTCTTCGGTTAATGATCCTCCTGATGCCCCTTATAATCCACAACCATTAAATGGTGCAACTAATACGAATCTAAGTATGACCTTAAAGGTCAGTGTCTATGATATAGATGGGGATATACTTACTGTATATTTCTATAATGCTAAAGATAATAGTCTCATTGGCACTAGCACAGGAATCACTAGTGGTAGTACAGCTAGCACCATATGGAATGGATTAAATTATCGTTCATCATATTCATGGTATGCCATAGCAAACGACTCTAATTATGAAACACGCTCAGCAACATGGAGTTTTTCAACCAAAACACGAAGTGGAACCACACCTACAAATATCAAACCAATTGCTAATGCCTCAAAAAGTGATACTTTTGGTTTTGTTAAAGAATTAATACTGTTCGATGGATCTTTAAGCGAGGATTCTGATGGCACTATCATCAATTTCACCTGGAATTTCGATGATGGCACATACGGGTACGGTGAAACAGTTACACATGCATTTTCTGAAGCAGGTAGTTATCAAGTCAAATTAACGGTTACCGACAATAAAGATGAAAAAGACGCAGATACCATCACAACAGATATTCTGAAAGCAAATCATCCCCCCACAACACCATCAATAGATGGTCCAACAACTGGACATAAGAATACCCCCTATGAATTTTCTGCAGTATCGTTCGATCCTGATAACGACACGATTCAATATCTATTCGATTGGGGTGATGGCAATACTACACAAACAGACTATCTACCAAATGGTACTGCAACCTATCAGACATATACCTGGGCAAAATATGGAGAATATCTGATCACGATTACAGCGTTTGATAATCAAACCGAATCTGGAACAACCACCTACACGATTTTAATTGATGTGTTACCTATTAATGACCTTATTAAAGGATATCTCATCGATTTTGACAGTGAGGATACTTATGATTTCTTTGATAATATTGATACGGAAAATGTTACTGCCGTAGGGAAAGAAAACATAACATATCTCATAGATATTGATGGCGATGGTATATGGGATTATGCATATAACCGTCAAAGAGGTGTTTCAGCATACTACCAATATCTATACGATAAATATTATGAAAAACTATCACAGGATACCCCTGGATTTGAACTAGTAACACTTCTCGTTTCACTTGGATTAATTATAGTGATTTTCAAAAGAAAAAGAAACCATTAACGTTCATTTATTTAGTCTTCATCTCCCAAACACCATCCCATTCTTTAGCAGGTGATGTTTTACTAAATTCTTTACAACGGGTAATAAACACCTTTGAAGCATCATCGGATATTAATGAATCAGCAGCTTGAAAGGATTCAACAGCTGACTGCCATTTTCGTTTAAAATAGAGTTCAAGACCCATTTCATAGTGACGAACAAATTCAATTTTTTTTGCATCAAGTTGATCATTCTTTGCAAGCAATTCATAAATATGAATTGGTTTACTTTTACCCTTAACTCGTACAACATCTATTTTTCTGGTCGCGAAATGTTCCTTAACCTTATCTTGGGTATATTCGGTGATAAGAATATTGGTACCATACACCTTATTCAGACCTTCAAGACGCGAGGCAAGATTGACATTATCACCAATAGCGGTATAATCAAATCTATTGGAAGAACCCATATTACCAACAATCGCGATTCCGCTGTTAAGACCAATTCCAATATTAACGGCAGGTATATTTTCTTGAGTCCATTTAATCTGTAATTCTCGAAGTTTCTCAATCATTTCTAAACAACTTGTACAAGCCATCTCAAAATGATTTGGTTGATCAAGTGGTGCGCCCCAAAACGCCATAATTGCATCGCCCATATACTTATCAACAAGACCGTGACCCTTTTGAATAATCGAGGTCATCTCAGTCAGATAGTCATTTAAAAGATTAACAAGATCCTCTGGATCAAGTTTTTCAGAAATGGGGGTAAACCCACGGATATCTGAAAACATAATGGTTATGTTTCGTTTTTCACCACCAAGTTTTATTTGATCAGGATTTTTTATTAGATTGTCGATAATGACTGGCGATACATATTTACCAAATACGGAAGTTATCCATTTTCTACTTTTTTCTTCTGTAAGATAATATAACACAACAAGGGGAATAAAAACCAGAGTTATAGCTAGCAATGGATATAGAATATTGAGGATAAGGCCGGAATCAAAAGTGTATATTGCAATGACGATATAGACAAACGCAAGTAATGCTAAAAAAATGGTGGCAATATGTATTTTGAATCTATACAATAATAGACCTGTCGCAAGCGCAAATAAAAATATAAGACCAATGGATGAATAATCATCTTGATAGGTAAGAAAATCCCGTGTTAGGATAGATTGCACCATGTTGGCGTTGATTTCAACCCCGGGCATTGCTTGGTTGGAGATAGGTACTATTGCATCATCATGTAGATCAGGGGCAGTAGCACCAATGAGGACAATTTTCCCCTGGAAATAGGATGGATTGGTTTTATTTTGATAGACATCTGAGAAGGAAATATAGGTGTAACCACCGGGTTCTGAGAAGAAATTTATGAGTTTTCGTGAGTTATCAAGATATGGGGTTGCACCACTATATGCATTAACTATTACCAGAGAAAAATGGTCATGGTTTTCAATTCCAGTGATATGGGGTGTGAAGGATCGAGTTACACCATCTGAGTCTGTATAGAGATTGACAAAACCGATCTGATAATCTTCCCCAGGGGTACCTAATGTTGTTGTTGGTTTCAGAAGAGTTTCTCCATATAGCTCCCCATCGTGGTAGGAAAATGAGGTGTATTCCATAGCAAGAACGACATTGGCTGTTTTTAAAGCAGATGCAAGCAGTATATCATCATCTGTGGGTTCAAAAAAGGAGATATCGATACCAATGACACTACTTTGATTAAGATTCTCAATTGCTTGAGCAATATATTCCCGAGGCCAAGGCCATCTACCTAGATCTTGAAGACTTTGATCATCTATGGCGACTATAACAATATCTTCAAGGGTGGTACTTGGACTATACAGAGCATCTGAGATTTTGGATTCCCAGGTATTAAGAAATCCTGTGAGGAGAAGAGTTGTTGTTATCGCAGCTACAATAAAGGATACTAGAAGCGTTTTTATTATTCTTTTTTTTAGGATATTTATCATTAGGATTCCACAGCTTTAGTTAGATTCAATGATATCGCGGATCCACTGGGGTGTCTCTGGTGGGAGATCAAAATATCCTTTAAGATAGCCATCTAGTAATATTTCTAATTCTATGTCAGTCATACCATATCGTTCTTTCAGTTCTGGTATATAGGGTTCGATTCTGTCATATAGTTCTTTTTTGAGTTGTTCCCTTAGTGTTTCATCTTCAACGATATTTCTGAGCATCCATTCATCCTTAACAAAGGGTTTTTTTCCTAATGATACGTTGGACTGAGGATCTACGACGACTGATTCGTTTTCATTTACTTCAATGGTTTCTGTAATAGTGCCGTTTATTAATCGTGATACATTGACTGTGCCATTTATTACAGATACATTGGTTGTACCGGATGTGGTCATGTTGAAATCAAAAGTGGTTCCGCGGACACTTGCTACCGTGGTGGGTGTTTGAACTTCGTAGTTATCAATACCACTTATTTTTTGAATAGTATTCCAGGTCCTTCCAGATTCCTGTTCAATTGTGATATTCGTAGTATCTGCTTGTTGAATCATTTCTTTGAGGAGGATTTCCGTGTTACTGTCAAGTCGAATAATGCTACTTTCAAAAAGGATAACCGATGCGAAGGTGTCATCTCCAGTTCGTAGGGCATCGGATTGGTAGAGAAGCATACCGCTTGTTGCAGCTACCCAATTGCTACCTTCATGTTTGACTTCGACAGTTCCATAGTTGATAACTAATTGAGCGGATACGACATTTGAAGATTGTGTAAACCAAATAATACCAATGATACTAACAATAATTATAACAGGTATTATGATGAAGAGTAATCGTTTCAAGGATGCTGATTTTGTCGATTTATTTGAGGTATTCTCTTTTTTTTCTGGTTTTTTTGACAAAAAAATCCCCATATAACAATTGTTCATTTATTTAAAAAGGTTTGGAGAAGAAATTGGAAAAAAGTATTTAAGAAAATACCGCTTCTTTATTGTCACCAACACTTAAGATCATAATCTTAACTTTGTGAAAAATGTTACCTATAAATGATCTTAGTACTGGGGAGGATCAAGGTCCATGGTAAGCATTAATTACTTTCTATACACTACGTGGAGGAACAGATGATTGAGGAATTATTAAAGGACATACTTCTCGAATGTAGGGAAAAAAGGGAAGAAACAGCAACCGAGAAAATGTTTATTGAAACAATTCTAGATACCATTTATCAGTTTTTATACAAACGTGGACAACCCGTCCATACTATCGCCATAGGGATTCTTCGAGGAAATACGTTTGATATGTACTATCGTGGACGATTATTAGATAAATACACTGAATTGTTTGGGGCGATGTCATATGATACTACGATTGCTGGTCGGGCATGTGAACTATTTAAGGGTAAAAATCAGTCGTTTCTGAATTTATATTCAAAAAAACGAATAACCGAAGAGTTCAAAATTGCAGGTAAAGATCTTAAAAAAGTAGGATTGGATGATGAGGCTAAAGAATTAGTTAATCGAGCGAAAATTACTATTGATCAAGGTATTGGTGGTTTTTTATTAATACCCTTGTCTTTTTGTGATGAAATTATTGGGATTTTTACGTTGAGTTCATTAAAGGAATCCTCAGAGGATATATTTCTTGGTATGGATGTTGAGAAAAATTTTATGCCTGTTGCCCAGATGCTAAATCTTATCTTATATATGGAAAAAATTTCCTATGATAAAGCCGAGGAAATGGGTCGTCTTTTAATTTCAAGTATCGATGGAAAGGATGAGTATCAAGCAACACATTCCCTT
>JAHJFH010000150.1 GCA_018824925.1 Thermoplasmatota archaeon | reverse complement strand
CTCAGCCGTCTTCTCATGGGCACAAATTTTCATGGTTGCCTCACACATTTTCTTAAATAACTCCACCCCACCTACATGATCATAATGCTCATGGGTCAATACCACCTGTCGAATCAAACATATCTGGGTAAACCGCTGTAATACATCCATTACCACATCGCTATTCAAACCTGTACCTGTATCAACCACTGTTGGAACATCTCCTAAAATCACAAAAATATTTGAATAATACCCTTGTCCCGAAACTGTAAAAACATCCATATAACAACCCGATATATCACCATCAATCATAAGCCTACCGAACCGTTTTAAAAACAGTAATCATTAAATGATCCCAACAGATACCAGAACCTAACTTGGGGAGAATTTGTTATGGCAAATGGTAATATCGTCCATGTAGTAGGCACCGGTACCATCGGAGAACCCCTTATCGGCCTTCTTTGTGATGCCCGAAATGATCTTGGGATTGATGAAGTCACCTTCTATAAACATAGCCCAAACCTACTTGACCGTCCTAAAATCAAAGGGCTCATGACCCGTGGGGCAAACCTTGTAGTCGCCAAAGATAAAGTCAATGACTACCAAGAACTTGGGCTCGACCCTATGTACGACGCAGAAGAAGCCATCAAACGCGCTAGTGTCGTCATTGACTGCACCCCAAAAGGCACAGGGCTGATGAATAAAGAAAAATATTACAATAAATACAAAGCCAAGGTCAAAGGATTCCTTGCACAAGGATCAGAATTTGGTTTCGGAAAAATGTATGCCGTTGGCATAAACGATGAAGCACTGACCCCAAAAGATAAATTCATCCATGTCGTCAGCTGCAACACTCATAACATAGCCGTTATCATTAAAACCCTCGCAATTACTGGTAAAACAAACCACCTTACTGAAGGAAAATTTCTCTGTATACGCCGAGCTAATGATATCAGCCAAGTTAAAAGCTTTATTCCCTCCCCAGAAGTCGGCATTCATAAAGACCCCAAGATGGGTACCCACCATGCTGTCGATGTCCATGAACTCTACAAAACCCTAGGAATAAATCTAAACGTGTTTTCCAGTGCCCTGAAACTCAATACACAATACATGCATTGTATCTGGTATGATGTAAAACTCAATAAAAAAACATCAAAGGAAGAGGTCCTCCAACAATTCATTGATAACCCCCGTGTCGCGGTAACCTATAAACAAGCAGCAAACCTAGTATTCTCCTTTGGTAGAGACCATGGCCATTATGGACGCATCCTGGACCAAACCGTTATCGTAATCCCCTGCGTTCATGTCATCAATGACAACGAAGTCATTGGCTTCTGTTTTACACCTCAAGATGGCAACTCAATTATGAGTAGTATCGCTGCTACCACCCGATTTCTCCATCCAGATAACTATGAAGAAAAACTCAAATTCCTCGGAGCCTTTTTACTCCAAGAAGTTTAAAAACAGAACGACCACAGTGATAATATACCCCCCCATTCCTTTTTTTAATATAGCTTAATAATTTCAGAATATATTGATATATTACATTATATCTTGAGAAAAAAAACCTGTTATCAACTAAATAGAAAAAAATATCACACGAGTATCAATTACAGTTTAGGTATATATCTATAATAGGTTAGAGTTTTTGAGCAAATTCATCAAGACGGTCTTCCCAATTATCTATAAGTGGGTTTCCAGTTTTTTCGTCTTTATTCAGGACTTGAAAATCAACACCTGTTACTTTCACCATATTCTTTTTGGATAGAAGTTTCTCCATTTTCGGTAACCAGTTTTTTTTCATCCCATGGGTATTTATTATACCGTATTTTTTTCCATCCATACTCTGGAGTTTTTTCATGAAACTTCGCATATTCCTTTGAATGTTATGTGCCTCTGTAGGAGTAGAAAAAACATAAACATCAGCTGAAGGCATTGCTGCGGGATCTGCTTCATCGGTTTTAAAAATCTGTGTCTCACCCTTTTGTTTGAGCTTTTCTGCTAAAGCATCAACAAGTTTTTTATTATTCCCATAGCGTGACCAATAGACTATGACGTATTTCATTATATTTACCCGTTGGGGGGAATATAATTACATTATAAAAGATAGTTAGTAGAAAAAGAGAAAAAAAAGAGGGTTTTATTCATATCCCCCAATTTTTAGGGTTGGGTCACCAATAAGTGGCCATTCTTGAATGCTTTTCATCTGGATTTTATCACCCATAGGTGGGAATACATCAAGATAATTGGTGATCGTGGTTCCCCAGACATCTCCAAGGATATCAACACCAGAATTGTAGACTTTGAAAAACATTACTTCTGTGTAGCCTCCCAGACCTTCAACGGTATCTGGTTCATCGATACCATCACCATCGATGTCACTGTTGTTACCAACATACCCATAGCCAAGACCAGTTGAGCCGAAACAGGCAATTGATCCACCACCGATTTTTCGGGTCATCCACCAGGACCAACATTCTGGAACGGGGATGCCATGGGTCCACATCATGGGTTTTTGTAGCAACGTGGCAAAGAGTGTTACGTTGATTTGGCTGTTATGACAACCACCAACTAGGGTGATCGGGTACTTATCCCTATTTGAGAATTTTACGAAATTATTAACACTGATTCCTCCAGGGGTATCTGACCAGCTAAAAACTCCCGGCCAGTGAGTGTTCCAAGATCCTGGATGACCGTGACCATCAAAGAGGACAAATCCAGCGCCTTGTGAGATTTCATCAGTTATATTTTCTGGTGAACAGGTCTTTCCAAGTCCCGTGTCACGATTAGATGCATATAGTTTGACTGGAGTAAAATTAGTCATGAAGGTAAGGGCTTTATCACCTACGACCTCACCTTCTATGAAATTGGTTCCTGTATCATCATGGGAGTCACCACCGACAACAATTATACGGTTGAACCAGCTGGGATCTGCAGGGCTGCTTTCATATGTGATGATTTTGTCGACCATGACTTTGACTTCTAGTGTGTTTCTACAAGCAAGACGACCAACATAGATATCAGGGTAGTGATCAATTTCATCGGTTTGTCCTACGAGGTTTGACCATTTGGCAAAAATACCATCTCCGTTACTATCCCAATCCTCAAATACGGTTTGGTTATCAACGACTTTGTAGATGTCTGCATAATACAGATCACTGATATATCCTGGGTCTTGTACCGATCCTCCATCATAGAGGTTGGTGTATCTCACCGGGACATACCAACTACGAGTTCCTTGATTTGCATCATCACGGGGGACACCGAAAAACACCGATTTCATCCCACCAACGAGTAAAACATAGGAGATGCCATAGTCTTCTATGGATTCTTTTATGAAGAGTTTAATATCCTCCGGGGAATCCCGTCCACCATAATTACCAACAATACTTTCGATGGTTGCAAAGGTGACGTTGAACCCAACATTTTCTTTATGTGCGATGAGGGGTTGAAGTTGTTTTTCAAAGGTTTTTGGCGCAATGATGAGTAGATCATAGATGTCGGGAAATTGTGTAGATTGTATGGGTACTTGATAATTGATCTCTAAATTCATTTCATTTGTAACATACATCCGGTTGGATTCTGGGGCATACTGTATGGGATGACAGCGCACATTAAGGATCATAACATGTTTTGTGCCTTCAAGACCAGCGTGGACACTATAGCTATAGCGTGTTTCTGGGTAAAGGGCATCGGTTTGATAGACCTCCGGTGCCTCAGTTACTTCACTTGTTAGTGTGTCAGCATCTGTGGTGAGTGGTACGGGCGCTGGTGCGGGTAATATTTTCTTAGTAAGTATATGTTCGGCTATATCAGAAAAGGATACCGATACACTGGTAATCTGTGTGCCGAGTGGAAAAACATATCGTTTAGTGATAACGGGGATCATTGGTTTTCCAACGGTGAGAAGATTTCCTGTGCTTTCTTTGAGTTGGATGGATACATATTCTGAAGTGCCAGTATCAGTTATTGTTGGTTCAGAAATGGTTTGGTGTTCACGTCGTTGTGTTCCAACTGAGCGATCATCTAGTGTGCCTACGGCTCCTACACTCCCCAAAATGAGGATTCCAATGATAAAATAAGGTAATATTTTTTTCATTAAGGTACCTCTATAATAATGATATTTTATAT
>JAHJFH010000149.1 GCA_018824925.1 Thermoplasmatota archaeon | reverse complement strand
TTGCGGTGGTTACCAGCATTAAGATGGTAAATAATAATGTTATATTTTTTCTCATTATGAAAGCCTCCCGTAATAAATTGTTACTAAATATACAATATGTTGTATATAAATAATGGGGTCGCATTAACAAAATCTATTTATCTTTATAAAATATATATTAATGGTTGTTATGAAAAAAATGGTGCTTATAAAATCTCTTGCCCTCTCCCTTATTGCTCTATTGATTATTCCTGTATGCATTGTTCATAGTGAAACAAATCATCCCTCGTATACAAATCATCAGCAAGCTACTATCATGTCAAAAAACGACAGCTATGATCTCTTGATCATCACACCAGAAAAATTTTCCTTTTATGCTAAACCGCTTGTCACCCATAAAAATAATATCGGCATTAAAACAAGACTCGTGACTATGGAGGGGGTCTATGAACACATGTATTGGGAGGGTCGGGATCAAGCAGAAAAACTGAAGCTATTTATCAAAGAAGCGGTTGAAAACTGGTCTATAAAATATGTGCTATTACTTGGAGGACGGAAAGATCAATCATCCAAGGAAACATGGTGGGTACCCGTTCGCTATAGTTATCTTGATCGAAACTATGGTAACATGGAAGAAAAAAAATTCCTTACCGATCTCTATTTTGCTGATATCTATGATGCTGAAGAAAATTTTTCGAGTTGGGATACCAACAATAATGGTATTTTTGGTGAATGGCAAAAAAACAGTACAGCAGATGATATTCCTGATCTCTATCCTGATGTATCTGTAGGTCGACTCCCCTGTCGAACTATTGTCGATGTCATCGTTATGGTACGAAAAATTATGCGATATGAATCAAGAAAAATATCGGATTCATGGTTCAAAACTATGGTGGTGGTCGCTGGAGATACCTACCCAGATAAAACCGTGTATTATGATGGAGAGGTTTATACACAGATGGGCCTGGATATTATGTCTGATTTCACGCCCGTAAAACTATGGACTTCAGATAAGAGTCTACAAACTTGGGTGGATGTGGTTCGAACAATGAATCGTGGATGTGGATTTATTTGGTTTTCCGGACATGGAAACCCTTCATTATGGGGTACACATCCCCCAGATGACAAACAAACATGGATTTATGGTCTTAGATTACGACAAATACCATTTCTTAGAAATTGGAATAAACTCCCGATATGTATTGATGGGAGTGGTTGTTTTAATAGTATGTTTAATGTCAGTTTAGCATATTCCCATTGGGTTCATGGTTTTAATATTCCTCGATGTTGGAGTTGGGCACTTACCCGTGAGATTAATGGGGGGAGTATTGCTACTATTGGTGCTACCGCATTTAGTTATGAATCACCCGATATTAATACGGGAAATGGTGGGATTGAGTGGTTGGATTTGCATTTCTTTTATGAATACAAATTTCACAACATTTCCATTCTTGGTGATGTGTGGGCATACACCATTGCTTCGTTTCTACAGAATTTCACGATCGATTGGTCAGATACGAGTCCCGATGGATATGCATTAATTGCGAAAAATGCTGAACAATGGCTACTCATTGGTGACCCTAGTCTAAAAATAGGTGGTTATTAACACGATAGAATTGGTTTTGTTTGGTATGTTTTTCTATTAAATACTAACCGCTTCTTGCTCGTATGCATAATTAATTCTAAAACGAATATTGAATAATGTAGGATTTTATATTCTTATATGGTGAGTTCTGTTTGTTTTAGTTGTTCGAGTGCTAGGAGTCCTCCATTTTTGCCTGAGAATAGCATGGCTCCAAATGTTGGTCCCATTCTTGGTAAACCATAGGTTGTGGATACTGCCATGCCAACAACAATAAGGCCGGGATGAACCATGCCGGTGTTTGCTACGACGAGTTCTTCTGATTTTTCAACCCACATGCTGCCATGGCCAGGTAATTTATCAAGTATTTTTTTTTCTTCAAGTTTTTTAACGACGACAGCATCATGTCCTGTTGCATCAATTACTATTTTTGCTTCGAGAGCGATTGGATCTACACAGGTAATCTGGCGGGGTAAATTTGATACTGGTGTCCAATTTACTACCACGCCTTTGACCTTTTGATCCTTGAAGATAACATCTTCAAAACTGGTCATGTTGAGAAACTTTACTCCGGCATCACATGTAGCAGCAATTAGTTTGGAACAGGCGTGAGGGCCACTGGTGATATACAGATTTTCTGAATATTTTGTATATGGTATTGATAGTTCTGAGAGGATTTCTTGACCGGGGGGTCGTATGGTTATGGTATTCATTAGGTAGCCTCCGATCCAAAATCCGCCTCCAAGATAGTTATTTCGTTCGATGACGAGGGTTTTAACATCATTCTGGGCAAGTTCTCTGGCTGCCATTAATCCGCTTGGGCCACCTCCGATTATAATGGCATCGGTGTTGGTAAATTGTTTCATGTCTTCTGCAAAGGTGCTGACAATTGCATCGGTTATTTCATGTTCTGAGGTTGATTTAAACATATTTTTTTATCCTCCACGCCATACTTGCCAATTGGCAAGTTTTATATAACTGAAATGAATTATTAATACCTTACGGTGGATCTTTATGAAAACCCCTTGCGAAATTATTGTCTGGAACATTGTCCCAATCATCCGGAAAGAATTCGCGAAAAACCTTATCGACTATCATGGTCTCAACCAAAGAACAGCAGCTATTAAACTGGGGATCACTGAATCCGCTATATCACGCTACCTTTCTGGTAAACGTGGTGTTCTTGAAATCACTGACCCTGAAATACTTAATGAAATCACTAAATCAACCCTTCGTATATTCAAAGGAAAAAAATCTTCGGTCAATGAAGAAACCTGCCGAATATGTCGCCTCCTCAAAAATAAAACATTTATCGAAGGAATTACTAATGCCTGCGAATAACCGCTACAGTCGACAGATCATTCTCCCCCAAATTCAAAAACAGGGACAAGAAATCCTTAAAAACAGCACTGTCATCATTGTGGGCTGCGGTGCCCTTGGCACAAATAGCGCAAACAGTCTTACCCGTGCTGGCATCGAGCACCTCACTGTCATTGACCGTGATATCATCGAACTTCACAACCTTCAACGCCAAAACCTCTACACTGAAAAAGACATTGGTCGCCCCAAAGCGACTATCTTGAAAAAAAAGTTGCATGATATCAATTCAGAAGTGACTATTACCGCTATTGTTGATGACCTCAATCCTAAAAACAGCGAAAAATTTCTTTCTTCTTGTGATCTAATCCTTGACGGTACTGACAATATGCACACCCGCTATCTCATCAACGACATCAGTATCAAACATAACATCCCCTGGATATATGCTGGTGTAATCCAAACCTATGGCATGACGATGAATATTATACCACATCAAACCCCCTGTCTTTGCTGCTACACTCCTACCCTTCCTGAACCAGGGTCTCTTCCGACCTGCGCCACGGCAGGTGTTCTTAACACAATCCCTGCTATCATCGCCAACATACAAGCAACCGAAACACTCAAAATACTTCTCAATAAAGAATTTAGTACTGATCTTATTATTTATGACATCTGAACCCATGATTTCCAAACCTACCATTTCAATAGAAACACCAGCTGTCCATGTTGTTCACAACACAACTATGACTACCTTCATCCACAAAACACCGAACCCATTATATCACTCTGTGACTCCGGCGCCTATCAAATTACTCCTACAAAACCCATGACACTGACTCTAAAAGAACTCGCCAAAAAACTATCTGACGTCGGTACTATTAAAACACATCCCACGGTTCTCAGCCTCAGTATGCCCCCATATGAAATCAACGTCTTCTCAAACGGTAGAGCAATTATCATAGGAACCAAGGATAAAAACATCGCTAAATCTCTCTACACACAATATATAGGAAATTAAATTACAATGACTAAAGAAACCATTCAGAAGAAATATGCTGCGCTTCTTAAAAATCTCATAACGTATCCCAAACTCGCTATCGCTTTCTCGGGGGGTATCGACAGTACCCTTCTTGCCCATGCTGCAAAACAAGCTGAAAATGATGTTCTTCTTAT
>JAHJFH010000148.1 GCA_018824925.1 Thermoplasmatota archaeon | reverse complement strand
TGATGGCATATTCTTCTTTATCGATATCTACACCGCTTTCTGCATAAGTGAGTTTCTTCCCCATATTACCTCACGTGCTGTCACACATCATCGGCTATAAGATAAACTTTTTGAATCAAGATAACTTCTCATCACCCTGTGACATCCTTAGCAGATATTGGTGAACGAGCAGCATTACGTGAAATATTTTCGATTATCACCCGATCTCAAACCATTACAATTGGTCCGGGTGATGACTGCGCAGCAATTGAAATCAAAAATGACTATTTATTGGCTTCAACTGATATGATTCATATAAAAACACATATACATCAAAAAATGCGTCCATGGCAAATAGGATGGTTCATTGCCGCTATTAATATCAGCGATATAGCTGCGAAAGGCGGTACTCTCTTAGGAATTCTGATGAGTATCGGGTTACCACGACAAGCACCAATAGCAGACCTAAAGGAAATAATGAAAGGGGCTGATGCTTGTGCAACACACTATTCAACCACAATAATCGGGGGAGATTTAAAAGAAGCATCCGAGCTTACGATAACAGGGACCGCACTTGGTATAATGCCAAAAAACCAGTTTATGTCTCGAAGTGGTTGTCAACCAGGGGATATTGTTGTAGTAACAGGAGAATTAGGGAAAGCAGGGGCCGGTTATTATAGTCTAGATATTGATGACGAGTTTGCCGCAGCACAAAAATCATTATTTGAACCGCAACCACGATTACATGAGGGAATATATCTAGCTTCACAACAACAGATCAGTAGTTGTATGGATCTATCCGATGGACTCTCTACCTCGCTCTATCAGCTAGCTGAAATAAATAACATTGGATTTGAAATATATCAATCAAAGCTCCCGCTTTCACCATTATTAATTGATCTTGCACAAAAAATCGGTTGTGATCCTCTATCAATTGCGCTTCATTATGGTGGTGACTATGAACTTCTAGCAACTATCCCCTCAAAATACTATGATCAGCTACAAAAAAACTACAAAAAAAACTTTAGCACACTTACGGCTATTGGTACCGTCACAAAGAAAAAAACCATAACACTTATTGACCTATCAAAAACCTATACTCTACCAAATAAAGGATATGAACATTTTAAATCATAATCATTTAATATATATAAATAAAGGATACTACTTGTCAAACAAAGGTTTTAAAAAGGTTATACCAAAGATATACTATGGTGATAGATGGACCTAAGAATCATTGCGGTTCTCTGTAGTGTATTGACAACCGTCGCAATATTATCTGGTTGTCTTGGTGAAGATACCCCCCAAGAAACCGGTCTTCCACTCGTAGTAATCGAATACCCCCTAAATGATCAAAAAGTCTCCAATCTTGTAATGATCAGTGGTTATACCATCCATTCAAAAACCGATAAAGAAATCCTCGGGGTTGAAGTGTTAATTAATGGAAGCAACTGGGAACAAGCAGATGGACAAAATAAATGGAGTTATGATTGGCCTACTTACACCCTCAACGATGGAATATATTCCATACAAGTTCGTGCTTGGGATGGAATACATTACTCTGCAATTGAAACTATAACAGTTAATGTCGATAACCCTGAATCAATTCAATCAGATTCGCCAAAATTTGCGTTATTTATCGCCGCCGCCAATTTTCCAACTTCTAATGAATCAAAATTAGGAAATGGTGGATTCTACTTTGCTGAAGAAATGGCATCATATCTAATTCAACAAGCCGGATACGCTACTGATAATGTAGTACTTCTATTTGATGATGGATGGATACGAAATGACAATGGATTTGGTGAACGAATCATGACCCTACAACAACGCAGTCATACCTACGACATTACATATGGCGGAGCAACAGCTATAAATGTTGCTGATGCAATCAATAGATTAATAGAAACCGTAAACAACTACGAAAATAGTGAAGTTTTTCTCTGGCTATTCAATCATGGCTGTGGGGATCAAAACAATGAACTCACTGGAGGAAAAATCTTTGAACCAAGTCAAATATTTCTCTGGGATGCCATACTCAGTGATAAACAACTTGGTACTATGCTAAAACCCTTAGAGGCATCAAAAACAACGATCATAATTGATGCATGTTATACTGGTGGTTTTGCTGAAAAAACGATTTATAATATCCCTACATCAATTCTTTTTCGTTCAAATATCCCACAACCCGGACGCGTCGTAATCACAGGAGCAAGTAAATTTCGTAAAGGTTACGCTAGCACTACCTATGGACCATTATTTTCACTACTGTGGTATGAAGGACTGACCACCGGTAATGCCGATGGCTTCCATGCCGGATTATTCAATATTGGTCGACCAACCCAATTTTCAATGTTTAAAGACGGGGTGGTCTCTGTTGAAGAAGCTTTTCATTACGTCCGATATATACTCCGAACCGATCCTGATTTGAAGGAATACCGTATAATGCAACCGCAGATGAATGATATGTACCCTCATAGAGGATTATTACGAAATAACCCAGGGTTGGTGTTGACAGAACATTAATAAATAGCATGTTCATGAAAACATGTTATGCAGCATGAGGCAAAATTTTGGGTAAAAAAAAATAATGATACTCTGCAATGTCTTCTCTGCCCTCATCGCTGTATTATTAAGGAAAAAGGATATGGTATCTGCGGGGTACGACAGAACATTAATGATCGGTTAATCTCACACATATATGGCCGATGCTCCTCAATTGCTGTAGACCCCATTGAAAAAAAACCCTTATATCATTTTCATCCTGGCTCTCAAGTTCTTTCACTTGGATCAGTCGGGTGTACCTTCAAATGCAAACATTGCCAAAATTATACCATTTCCCAATCCACACCTGAACAACTACATCTCAGTAAATTACCTCCAAATAAGGCAGTTGAAATTGCGCACGT
>JAHJFH010000147.1 GCA_018824925.1 Thermoplasmatota archaeon | reverse complement strand
TCATCCAAAAAGATTTTGGTAATGGCCGCTATCAAACACTTGGGGACACCTTTGACATACCAGCTTTACAGTCTGAACTATATGAACATTTTGAAGACATTGATCTCCTCTTTTGGATTGACGAATTAGATACCCTATGGATAACTGCAGAAATCGATAACTACCGCCCCATAATGCTCTATATCCGAAGTGTAGAAGAAACCCGAGGAACAAAAGAATATCATGCGGTTGTTCTCGATGGCTATATGTGGGACGAAGGGACGTTCAAGGTACATTTAAACTACGGCTGGGATGCCGGAAACCCTCATAAACTGAATGAAAGCTGGTATGAATATGATAGCGCCTTTCCCCTATACAACGATACCACCTTCAGACAAGCATTACTCATCATCGCAGATCCACCACCCCAACTTTTTGGCCCCAAAACCGGACCACCTGATGTAACACACACCTTCCAAACAAAAACAATTAATCGAAATGTATCAACCATGTACTACAAATGGGATTGGGGTGATGGCACCTTCAGCGACTGGATGGGACGCTACGCATCCGGAGAACTCTGCAGCGCAAACCATAGCTGGAAAGAACATGGCATATACCCGATACGAGTACAAGCCTCAGATCTCGATCAATGGGAAAGCAAATGGTCATCCCCCCACACATTCTATATCCCAAAATACCAAGCAGTACTCCCACTAATCCAAATCCTCATTAACCTGATCCAACGATTCCCCCGCTCAGAACCACTCATCCTCCCCCTCATCCAACGATTCTGCACCTAACCACCCCTTACAGTTTTACCTAACTGCTATAAATGATCCAGAGCAAATCCAAACGCAACCTGGAACGGGTTTTCAATAAATAAAAATACAGAAATCATCACTCACCGAAAGAAATCACACAAAAACCATACACCATTCCTTGCACCATAGTTTACTCACCCTTTTTTGAGCAGCCCGTAACCACACACCAAAAAACAGTAGCACAACACACAATAAAACAAACCTATTACGTATCACTAAAAATTGCTGCACAGCACGCATGAAAAAACGTGCGCATCATTGTTAAAAAAAGAGATACAGCACCCCCTATTTTTCCCCAAAAACCACATATACCTTTACTTCCTTTCCACATCCGTGATATAACATCATCCTGTTTTCTTCTGTCAAAACCCGATCAAAATCATACCTTTACTTCCATTCCAAACTCGTGAGATACCTCATCCCATTTACGTGAGATATTATATCCTAAAATATAGTAGATACGGTTTCTCATTTCATTTAGATGAACAATATACTGCCGCATCCGGAACATACTATTTTGCATGAAAACCTTTAAATATTCATATGCATATATTTATGTAATTGCATGAGGTTATGTAAATGGTTAGAATGACTTTTTCAATACCCGACGATTTAAAGAAGAAACTTGATTCAAAACCAGAAATAAATTGGCCAGAAATATTTAAAGAAGGATTAAGAAAAAAACTGTGTGCACTAGAGAAACTTCACGCAAGAGGTGAACTATAAAATGGGATGCATTACTGTCTCAGTTGAAAAATCTTTCAAAGAACGATTAGCAAAATTTTCTTGGGTTAATTGGTCAGAAATTGGCAGAGAAGAACTCTTAAAAAAATACATATTTGAAAACTACATAAAAACCGGAAAAATAACAAAAGAAGAAGAAAAATTTTGTGAAAAAGTCGATTGGCATCCTGTCGATGAACTCCCCTTAAAAAAAGAGTTCATCGAAAGACTGAAGAAAACAAGCAAAGGCCACTATACAAAATCAATGAATTCTCAAGAGTTAAAGAACTGGTTTGAGGAGTTATGAGTTTCAAAATTATCATCTCTGATAGATTTAAAAAGAATTTAGGTATCCTCAAACAAAAAGATAACACAACCTATCTTGCACTGAAGAATAAAATAATTCAAATAGCAGGCTGTGATAAGAATTCTATTGAACATTTCAAAAATCTCAGAGGGAGTTTAAAGAATTTTAAAAGAGTTCATATAAGCAGCTTCGTACTAATATTTAGAATCGAAAATGATACTATCATCTTTGAAGAATTTGATCACCATGACAAAATATATAAGAAAAAATGAATCATTTAATAAAAAATTACGATATACAAGAAAAATTATTATTTAGTGTTTTTTTACATACAAAAACCAAACACACCTCTGCTTCCATTCCATATCAGTGCAACGCATTTTTTTTCTAAATCCATACGACGCATTTTTTCCCATTTCCGTAAGATATGATTTTCCGTTTGCGTGCGACGCATGTTTTTCCATATCCATGAGATACATAGTTCGATTTACATGAACTACGACATCCACACAACCACCCACTACACACACTCATCACACCCAGTGACTAGTTCATCTCGGGACAAGATGTGAACCCATTTTTAAGAGTAAAAATGATGTGGTTTCTCCTGGCGGTTTCAAAACCGTAGATTTAATTAGTAAAGGGATGATTTGTACCTATAATTTGAGGAGTTACAGGTATGGAAAAAACAGGGTTGTCCATAGGTATTATTGGTGGTATCGGACTTGGATTAATGGTAGGAAGGGAATTTTCTGATAGATATATAACCATTTTAGGAGCCATTTTGGTTATCATATCAATTGTGAGCATAGGTTTGTTGTCTTATAACAGAACTTTTGCACTTTTAGATAGGAAGGCATACGGGGTGTACACTTCCTTTTAATCGTTCAAACATCCATCGTTTCAACCGTTG
>JAHJFH010000146.1 GCA_018824925.1 Thermoplasmatota archaeon | reverse complement strand
TGCGAGAAAATAAAAAACAAAACAGTGGGTTACACATCATTATTCTCGGGTTGGTGCTTTCCTTTCCCATAATCATTGCAACAACCCCACTACACGAAGCAGCTCACTGGATCATGGCTGACATCGATCCCTATAGCGAACCAGTTGAATTCCACCTTTTTGACGATGACTCATTCAAAAGCAACCACCTCACATCAGCAGCTGCAGGATATATTACCATAAAAGAATCCTACCCAGGTTCCTTTACCGATAAACCCATATGGATAGATGCGCTTCAAGAACTTTTTTGTATAACAATTCAAATCATTCTTACGTTTATAATTGTATCAAAAATTCTTTCACATTTAAAAGGTCACTATCCAGATGTACTGAAAACAACAAAATTAACCTCTTAATTTTATGACCAGAACCAAGTGCCTTACAGTATTGAAAGATTAGTCTATATCTTTAATCAAATGATTGTCCTATTTTGATTAAGTTACAATCTATGCGATTACCGATTTAAAAGTGATCGCTAGTGCCAATGGATCTTGATCTGTTGCGGTTGTCGCCATGATTAAGTTTAAATCAAAGGTTTGCCAGGAATCTATACCAAGATTGGTGACAAAGGTATCATACGTGGTATTAATATTTGCCCAGGTGCCACCACCACTTAAATTGTATTGTAGACTAAAGGTATCATGTCCAGGTATTGCTGTGAGTTGCCATTCTGCTCCTGTGGTCGCGTTAGTAGCATTACTTGCTTTAATTTGAATGTTTAGAATGATGGTTCCATTATTTGTAAGATTGAAATAAAAACCAGTGGTGGCATTTGAATCACCTAGGTCTATAGCACCCTGATGCCAATATGACGGGGTGATTTCTATGGTTAGATCTGGATTGAAATGACAGATTGCATCAACAAAATTAGGTGCAGCTTCATCAATACTTCCACTTTTCTTTCCGATGCTATAGAAATCATAATAACCAGTGCTGTTCGGAAAGTTAAACTCCCAGCTCCATGGACTACTGGCATCGGGATTACTTCCGTCAGACCATTGCAACCAACCTTCTTCACTCTCGATACTTAAAAATGTATTTTGATTATTTGTTGAGTTATATGTTGCACCAATCCAACTCATATTTCGTGCAATGTTGGAGAATCTTGCATCGGTTATATTTACATTAGCATGATTTGTTGCTATTGCACTAGATGCACCAAATCTCATTAGAGCATTAGGCATTGAATTACTTCTAGAATAATTATTTGAATCTTCGACAGAATCGTAGTATAAGTATATTGTACCACTTCTACGCACCATAACTATATGATGCCATGAACCAATTGGAAATGCTTGGGATGTCTGCATAGGATTGCCCCAGTATCCCCCCCACACATTTTCACTATTAACTTCAACATACATACAAGGAGCATAATCACCATTTGACTGAACACCTTGGTATGCATTTCCTGTATCAGATATTCTCCAAACCCAACCTTCATATGTAAAATTACCAGTACCGATACCATGCGCTATTACCCCTGTTTCAACCCTTTCCGCACTTCCGTCAAATGTCAGACTTCCACCAATCTTACCTGGTACCTGGTTGCTTGAATCCATAGTGATAAACGAACCATCATTATTATTTGAAGTTGAATCATATACATAGCCATCTACTCCAGGTATTTCATTAAAATGCCATACACCAACATGATTACTATCCCATGTTCCTGCACTAGTCTCCTGGTTATTACAAATTGGATTGCCGTAATAAAGATATAATATCGTATCTGTGGTGCTATTAACGGTAGTGACATTCACCCATGCAATTAAGTCGCCTGTGCTAGAGTTATATGATTCTATCTCATGGTTATATTGAGTAGTGTTTGTCGCGTCTATAAAAGTAAAATCATCTCCATCCGATTGAGCATGAGCTGCAAAATCAGAAGATGTGTTATGAAATAAAATTGGAAAGTTTGTTAGAGTTTCACTAACTTGACTGCTGTTGATTATTATCTTCTTAGCATATGACCAGCTGCTGTTCCACCATGTTGAATTATTAGAAGAGTAGCGGTACCATAGTGTAACATTACTGTAGTCGTTATGTTCTGAAGTAGCAGTAATAGAAAGTGTGGATGCTGTAATTTCATAAGGTGTGATGCTATCAATCGATGTGTTTATTATTTCGGTTGTGAAGCGATAAATAGCTGAATTGTTGGTATCTGTTCCATCGTTTACACTTATGTTCCAGTAGTAAGTAATGCTGTAGTTGCTGAAGTTGGTATTTGTTTGATGGTATGTTCCGTTACTAATTGAGCTATTTGTCCCAAATACCAGCCATGATCCTGAAGAGTTACTATACCAGGTGATGGTCATGGTATCTCCATGTGCGTCATTAATGGTGATATTCAACATTGGGTTTACACTGATATCTGTTGATTCATTGATTGGGTATGGGTTGCTGATCTCTGGGGCGGTATTTCCTCGATAGAAGCATATTGTGTCAGCGGAATTTGGTGCTGTTTCGTCTGTGTTTCCTGTTTTTTTTCCGATGCTATAGAAATCATAATAGCCCGTGCTGTTCGGGAAGTCAAACTCCCAGCTCCATGGACTGCTGGTATCTGGGTTACTTGCATCAGACCATTGCATCCAGTTTTCTTCACTCCCAATACCTATAAAAGTAGAAGGATTATTTGTTGAGTTATATGTTGCACCGATCCAGCTACTATTTCTTGCTATGTTTGAAATACGGATGTCATCGATGCGGCCGGGCCAGTTAAGAATTTGGCTTGTGTAACTCCTTGCACCGATTATAAGATTGGTACTTTCACTTATTGAACCACTCTGTAATCCAGAATTATTTTGTGTACCATTAATATAAATTTTAATTGTTGTACCGTCTGCTGTTGCAACTAAATAATACCATTGAGTTGTCGAAATATTAGTTGTACTTTTTACGTCAATGGTGTTATACGAAACAGCAAGTTTGTCATCATCCCATATCAAAAACCGCCACCCATTATCATTAGCATCCCGATTATCCAATAGCATTTCATAAGTACCACTATCAGTAGCACGATATGCCCACAACGAAAGCGTAAAGTTGTCAATTGAGAAAAATGAACCATCATTAATCTGCACATAATCATCCCCACCATCAAAATCCAAACTTCCATCCATCTGCCCATCAACTTGGTCAGTAGAATTCATACTTACTTCGAAAGTTCCATTATTGTCATTGGAAGTCGAATCATAGGCGTAGCTGTCAACTGTTGGGGTTTCGCTTAAATGCCATACACCGACATAACCACTGTTCCATGTATCATAAACATTTTCTTGACTACTACATGTGCTGTTGCCGTAGTACATATAAATCTCAGTATCTGTCGAACCACTAAGCGAGGTGACGTTTACCCATGCAACAAGCTCACCAGTGGTTCCATTAAATAGTTCAAGTTCATGATTGAGTTTTATCCCAGAGGAGTTAGTGAATACTATATCATCACCATCAGATTGTGCTTTACTTGAAAGATTACTATCAGTAATATTTACGAGTATCGGGAAGTTTGTTAGATCACCTGATACTTGGCTGGAATTTATCGTAAGCTTCTTCCTATACTTCCAGCTACTGTTCCACCACATAGAATTATCACTACTATAGCGGTACCATAGTGTTACGTTATCCAGACCGCCATCTCCTGTTGAAGTAAGACTAAGAATTGATGTTGTCACTTCATATGGGCTGATTGTGGCAACCGAGGTGTTTATTGCTGCAGTATTGAAATGATACGTTTCATTACGCCAATTAGTACCATCAGTGAGGTTTACACTCCAATAATACCTAACGCTGTAATTACTAAAGTTACTATTGGTTTGTATTATGTTTACAGACCCACTACTGGTATCAACACTACTATTGGTAGCAAACAACACCCAGCTACCACTACTATTGCTACACCAGTACGCAGTAAGCGTATCATCATCAGCATCATCAACAGTCACATTCAATGTCGGAGTCGGACTGATATCTATGGAGCCATTACTTGGAATCTCACCTGTTATTGTAGGACCAGTATTTTGTTGCTCGCTGCTAAAATTAAGGAATGTTGCTGTATTATTCATAGTGTTATAACATGTATTAATCCAGGCGGGGGAGCGAAGTTCTGTAGAGAATCGCCATTCATCTAAAGTGCCAATACCACCTTGGTTGGGTGCATCCCAGCGGTTGAAATGTGCCCATTTAGCACTGCCTACCGAATTACCAAGGTCGGCAGAATATCCTGAAGGGTTTTGAATAACTCCATCCTTGTATATGAACGTTTTTTGGGTCGAGTCATTATATCTGAACGCCCAATGATGCCATGACCCCCATACCATGTTGATAAGAGTGTCACCTCCCGATGGACCATTACCCCACCAAACTAAAATATCTGAAGCAGAGGATACGCTAAAAAGCTCTTTCCAATTTCCACTAGCATCTGCCTGAAGCCAAATAATTGTTTGGTAGTCTACTATCTGGCTGTAATTAGCCCAGAATTCAAGCGTCCAATTGTTGCCTACTGTATCAAACGGTGAGGTGGTGTAAATCATATTAGAAGCGGCTTCAGATGTGTATTTAATGCCATTGCCAACTTTTGCATTTGCTGCATATGTGGGTGTACCCCCCGCTGTAACATCCATATCGTTAGATGTCGAATCGCATAATGTTCCCGAACTTTCATTGAAGTGCTGTACTCCCTCGAACCCACCGTCCCATGTATCGGCTATATTCTCCTGACTGCTACACGTACTGTTTCCATAATACATCCAAATCTTCGTATCAACAGATGAGCTGAGACTGGTCACGTTTACCCAGGCAACAAGCTCTCCAGTAGTACCATTAAATAACTCTACCTCATGGTTAAGCTGCGTACTGTTATCAGAATACAACACAAAAGCAATATCATCGCCATCATCCTGAGCATGAAACGCAAGGTCACTATCAGAAGTACTGTATACAAGTATCGGGAAGTTCGTGAGAGTAGCATCAACCTGAGAAGAATTTATCGTAATTAACTTTCGGTAACCCCAATCTGAGCCCCACCAAGTACTGCCCTCAAAATCAAATCCATCACCCATATCATCAGAAAAAACTAGGTAACTAATTCGTCCTGAAGATGGTTTACTGCCACAGTCAATCTCTTCCCAGCTTGGTGCCTTAAACCATATCCGTACGGTACAGGGGCTCTGTAATGTAAACGGCTGAGAATAGGCAACTTGATCTAACTCTCTTAGTTCAGATGGTAATTTTTTCCGTTGCATATCAATATTCTTTTCAATATGAGACAGCGGCCTACCAGCACGATACACCCGGTAATTCAAAGAAACATCATATTCTGATGTTTTTACAACGCGTTTTTCATCATCTCCAGAATCATATAGAACCTCAATTTTTTCAAACATTAGAGCATCAGAAAACAACGGAGCAAAGATTACATCCGTTCCATGAAGCCCATCAACAGTTCTTTCCACATAAAACCGTGTCCCTGGTACTACATCGATATGTTCTTCTTTTGGGTCCACAATAGATACGGTACTTTCGTTTCCATAAATAAAAAACTGGGTTATGGAAGATCTATTTTGATAGCCATAGGCAATACATTCCACCTGAAATTCATAAGTTCCAGAAACGTTAAATGATCCCCTGTAAACATAATAGCCATCGCTGTGGTTCATACGTTTTGGTTCGGTCCAAGATCCATTGTTAAAAGAGATAAGACACGTAGCGTTTTCAATACTCTGATTAGAACAGCTATAATTCGTATAAAAAGTAATTATATCACCAGTATATTTTTTATTATAAACAGTATTATCCCAAATGTACAAATTAGTAGGTATCAATGAAATATTATCTGATGGTCTACCTAGAACACGAAATGTTATCTCATTACCGGCAGTCTGATTCTCATATATAACTATTGCTTGAACAGTATAAATACCTATATCGGTAGATGTAATCCTATAATAAAATTCTCCTTCGGTTGCATTTACAACTATCGAAGAATTATATGAAGAACTAAAAATCAGCAGATCAATAGAGGTATTTACCAGAGAATTATTGTATGAAACATTACCATAGATTAATACGGTTTCATTCACAATATAACTTTCTTCATCATTGTGCAATAAAACATTCAAACCAATAGAAACATGGGTCTGATTTAATGTACTATTTTCCTCATCAATCACCGTGGTGTTTGTATTTGAATAATTATTTTCAACATCGAATGTTCCATCGAGTATATTGCCCCTAGTCTCATTGTCTTCGTCATCTCTGGGTAAAACATTCCATTTAACATCTGCATGATGGGATGTGTTCTCTTCACCAAATGCTGTAATCGTTATAACATGCTCACCAACTTCCACATCATGAATCATCCAAACACCCTGCCACAGCTCCTTCAGCGAAGAATTATCAGACAACAATAGATCAATAGACTCTATACCAGCGAAATCAACCGTAACAACACCAATATTGAAAGAAACAGGTACCGTTACATTTACAAATACAGGATCACCATCACGAACCTCATCAGGATCAAGAGAAATCATCAGATCATCACCGTTAGCGCCCTCTGGAAACTGAATTAAAGAAGCAGAAGCAATGGTAACAAAAACCAACAAAAGCGATAGCAACACAGATACAATCTTTTTTACCGGCACCTTGTGGACAATTCCAAATGCCTTCCTAGTACTCCAAGGTCTCCACATACGACTCGCGGAACATGTATTCTTACTTTTTACTTCAACAGAAGAAAACCGCTTTGTAGCTAAAACCCGATCAACAAGCACATCAATGTCATCAACTAACCACGTATCCCCGCTATTAGAAAAAAGACGATTATCTACACGGTGATGGCTATCGCCCTGAAAACTATCATCATCATATCTTATTGTCCCCTCCAGAGATTGCTCTGAAAACAAGGTAAAGATCCCCATCCTAGTTTTTAAGTAATTACTATTGTTAATAAATAAATAGTTTTTAAATTTTATCAAAAAAACTAAAGAATGTGTTATCCCGAAATTACTTTCTTCTGGAAAATAAAAAAAGTGATTTCGTATACATGAAGAAGCTCAACCAGAAGAACATCAGGTGGATTGTCAGGGAGATGGATAAGGAGGAACGTTCGGTGTATCGTATAGCTAAAATCATGGATGTTACACCTCAATGGATCCGAGCGATCCATAGGGTATATCATGAAAGTGGTCAGTATCCTTTTCCTCAGAAACCTGGTCGGAAGCCACGACCTGTTTTAGAAGATGAACGAATGCTCATTCTTGAAACCCGACGGGAGCATCCACTGTCTGGGGCGATAGCTCTTGAGAAGATTCTGGATGTTCAGGGTATTCATTTGCCACATAATCGTATCCATCAGGTCTTGAAGGAAGAGGGGTTAGCTGTGGATGAACCGCGGAAGCAGCGTCGTTGGAAATTGATCCGGTATGAACGGCGATACAGCAATAGTCAGTGGCATGCAGATTGGTTCGCAGAGCAGTGTGATCAGATCATCCTGTTTGAGGATGATGCATCACGGATTATCACAGGATGCAGTTTTTTTAGTCATGCAACTGCGAAAAACTCCATTTGTGTTCTTGAACAAGCCATTCAAAGGTATGGTATTCCAAAACAGATTATGACGGATCATGGTAAACAGTTTACGAGTCTTGCACGGGAAATCTGTGCTGATCCACAGCCGAATGAATTTCAGCAATTCCTGAAAGATCGGGGTATTAAACATATTAAGCCACGGGTGAAACACCCACAAAGTAATGGGAAGGTTTGAACGTGCAGGTCAAACAGTGTAGCAGCTTTGGTGGCATTTCCTCTATTGGGATGCTGCGGTGAGTTATTATAATTTTAAACGTCCGCATAGCAGCCTGGAGAATGGGTGTCTACGGACACCGTATCAGGCGTTTCTTGATAAAACAAGAGTAAATGGTAAAAGAGCGTGTTGAAATTATGAATGTGAAAAACCAGGAGAAACTTAATTCGGGATATCACAAAAAAAATTAAAGAGAGACACTGATTAATATCTTATGCATCGAAATATTCCACAGATCGTATGGAAATTCAGATTTATAAGCTCAACGATTTAACAAATTAATAGACAGAGATTTGGTATTATAATAGTAGGAGGAGTTCTTAATGATAGGCTAGGCTAGAATTTAACAGGCGATCTCCGCGTTGTAAGCGCGACGTTATAATCACTAGCCCACTATCGCACACTGGATATATAATCCTGTTTTAAATCATTTTTTCTCAAAAATTATTGATATACCTGATGAAGAAAGGGTTAACACTTGATCGCCCTCAGAAAAAGAATAAGAAAAAACTCCTGATATCTTAACTGATAAAACAGCATCTGGGGCGTTAATAATTAGTTTTTCATCTTGAACTCCCCAAGTCCCAACAGAAGTTGAGGTCCCCTCAATATATAATGTGCCGTTCGCTGAAAATGTTAAACCAAATGATACCCCAGCAAGTGGTTTTGTCCGCCAGGTACCAACAAATTTATTTTCCCCTGAACAACCAGCAAATAACAACACCAGCACAAAAAAAATGCTCATAACTAAAAGTACCATTCTTTTCATCGATATCGTTCCATTACCCATAAAAAAAAACCATGATTCTCATATAAATCTTATCTATAAACAAATCTCATTTCCGAATGGCTTATATAAGCAAAACCACTTCAATATTGAACGCAATTAGGGAGGTTTATATGACCTATTGTACAAAATGTGGAGGAAAGCTCCCCACTGACGCCGATTTTTGTCCAACCTGTGGAATATCCGCTAAAAAAAATCAAGCTGAGCATGATAAAGTCGATAAAACTAAGAAAGAGACTCTCGAAGAATCTATGGAAAATATTGCCGAGAATATCGGAAAATCTGTTGAGAGGGTTGGTAAACACCTAGAGCAGGGACTCAATGATGCTGGAAATCGGTTTGATTCCTGGTATGATACAACATTCAAAATCGGGGGACCCTTAGTTGGTAGTTTCCTTGCATTAATTATACTCAGGTTGGTTATCTATGGTTTTGAGTCAGCAGGAGAAACAATCGCCTTTTTTGGGGCACTGTCACTTGGATTATACACATATTTACTTTATATCTTTGCAGTATTTCTCCTATCTGGCTATAATAATTATTTCCACCGTAAATATAAAAAACAGTATCAATGGATGTATCCCTTTGTTTCAGCGGCAGGTTCGATATTATCAATCTGGATAGCAGCAAGAATTTTCATCATTATTGACACATACCCCGGTATCAAATCAACATTACTTGCTTCCCTTGCAAATTTTATCGATACCTATCTAATCCTCATATTCATTGCAGCAATTTTAATCGCTTATAGTTTTCAACTTGCGTATGGGCAATATCAGACACAACAAAAAAAATGAGGTAAACAACGATGGTCTATTGCTCGCAATGCGGAACACAAAACGAAGAAGATGCTCACTTTTGTAAGACCTGTGGTCATGTTCTTACCCCAGGATTAAATCACCGTGATCGGGAATGGGATAACCGCTGTGAACAAGATTGCGCAGGTAAAAATAATTTTCCCCACATAT
>JAHJFH010000020.1 GCA_018824925.1 Thermoplasmatota archaeon | reverse complement strand
CTCGATTTTTGGTGACCACCAAGATGTCATGGCTGCTCGTACTACCGGCTTTGCTATGCTCTGCTCAAACTCAATACAGGAAGTCATGGATTTAGCCTTAGTTGCTCACCTTGCGACCATACGAGCTAGTATTCCTTTTGTTCATTTCTTTGATGGATTCCGAACCTCACATGAAATACAAAAAATTGAGGTTATTAACTATGATGATATCGCAAAACTTGTTGATTGGGGGGGTATAAAACTTCATCGCGCTCGCGCCATGAATCCCGAACATCCACATCTTCGAGGAACCGCACAAAATACAGATATATATTTTCAAGTCGTTGAAGCGGCAAACAAATACTATCAAGCTGTACCTCACATCGTCGAAGAAGAAATGCAAAAAGTCAGTGAACTCACTGGTCGAACTTATCATCTCTTTGATTACACAGGAGCAATAGATGCCGAACACATCATCATTATGATGGGATCTGGAGCAGAAGCCGCAGAAGAAACGTTAAACTACCTCACCAAAAAAGGAGAAAAAGCTGGTCTGATTAAAGTCCGCTTATACCGACCATTCTCAGCACTCCATTTCCTCCAAACACTTCCCGATACAGTAAAAAGAATCGCAGTTCTTGACCGAACAAAAGAAGGAGCGGCAGTAGGAGAACCACTGTATACAGATATCATCGGCGTATTACAAGAAAACAAAAAAGATATTGAGGTCTATGGAGGACGATATGGCCTCGGCTCAAAAGAATTCACCCCAACAATGGTAAAAGCTGTACTCGACAATCTCAAACAACCCACACCAAAAAATCATTTTACCATAGGAATAGAAGATGATGTAACCCACACATCACTACCTCTCGAAGACACAATCGATGCTTCACCAGAAGGACTTGTACGCTGTAAATTCTGGGGTATTGGGGGAGATGGTACCGTAGGTGCAAACAAAGACGCCATTAAAATCATAGGAGACAACACCGATATGTACGTCCAAGGCTACTTTGCCTATGACTCCAAAAAATCTGGAGGAGTCACCGTCTCGCATCTCCGCTTCGGAAAATCCAAAATACAATCAACCTATCTGATCGATAAAGCCAATTATATTGCTTGTCACCAACCCTCATATGTAGATAAATATGATCTGCTTGAGCGTATCAGAGAAAATGGGACCTTCGTACTTAACGCCCCATGGAACCTTGAAGAAATTGAGAAAATTCTTCCAAATACTTTAAAAAGAACCATTGCCCAAAAACATCTTGACTTTTATGTCATTGATGCCGTTAAAATCGCTGAAGAAGTCGGTCTCGGCGGCCGAATCAACATGGTTATGCAAACCGTCTTTTTTAAGCTCGCCAGAGTAATACCCCTTGACGATGCCATACAATACCTCAAAGATGCCATAGTAAAAACCTATGGAAAAAAGGGAGAAAACATCGTCACAATGAACCAAAAAGCAGTTGACTATGCTCTTGAAAAAATACAACATATCCAATACCCAGAACAGTGGGCCACACTCCCTCTAGAAACACCACCAACACCAAATGAACCCGAATTTATCCATAAAGTCATGCGACCAATGCTAGCCCAACAAGGAGATAAACTCCCCGTCAGCGCCTTCACACCCGCAGGAATATTCCCCACCGGGACAACAAAATATGAAAAACGTGGTATTGCCATCAATATCCCTGAATGGAAAATCGAAAATTGTATACAATGTAACCAATGTGCTATGGTGTGCCCCCATGCCGCTATCAGACCCCTGCTCCTCATCCAAGAAGAACTCGATAAAGCACCTGAAGGATTTGAAGCAAAAAAAGCCTTAGGAAAAGATCTAGAGGACTATTATTTCCGAATCCAAGTCTACCCGGATGATTGTGTTGGTTGTGGAAACTGCGCAGATATCTGCCCTTCAAAAGAAAAAGCTCTTCTTATGCAACCCCTATACACACAAAAAGACACCCAATCACAATATTTAGCCTATACAGAAACGATACAAAATAGAGATGGCGGCCTTGACAAATACTCAGTAAAAGGCTCACAATTCAGACAACCACTCCTTGAATTCTCTGGAGCTTGTGCAGGATGCGGTGAAACACCATATCTCAAACTCATCACTCAACTCTATGGTGACCGGATGATAATCGCTAATGCAACAGGCTGCTCATCCATATGGGGTGGCTCAGCACCATCAGTTCCCTTCACCACAAATGAAAAAGGTCATGGACCAACATGGGCTAATTCCTTATTTGAAGATAATGCCGAATACGGATTTGGTATGGTCCTTGCGACCAATCAACGACGGGCTAAATTAATAGATCTTATTTCTGAGGCATTACACACCAATGTTATCCCCAGTGAAAATCAAGAGATTTTTGCCCAATGGATTAAACATGCTCAAGACGCTGATCAGTCAAAATATTATGGCGATCAAATCAAAAAGGTTTTAGAACACAAACATGACAACCCCCTCCTAGCCTATATCTGGGATACCCGTGATATGTTAACAAAGAAATCAATATGGTCTGTTGGTGGAGATGGATGGGCTTATGACATTGGCTATGGTGGATTAGATCATGTGTTAGCGATGAACCAAGATATCAACATCCTTGTATTAGATACAGAAGTATATTCAAACACAGGTGGTCAATCATCGAAAGCAACACCTATGGGATCAATAGCGAAATTTGCTGAATCTGGTAAAAAAACCAAAAAGAAAGATCTTGGATTAATGGCAATGAGTTATGGATATGTCTATGTTGCATCAGTTGCAATGGGTGCTAATAAAAACCAACTATTAAAAGCACTTAAGGAAGCTGAATCGTATCCAGGCCCATCTTTAATTATTGCCTATGCGCCCTGTATTAATCAGGGTATAAAGGAGGGTATGGGTCGGTCGCAATTTGAGGCAAAACGTGCAGTAGAGTCTGGATACTGGCCGTTATATCGATATGATCCGCGCCGTACCGCACAAGGTGAGAATTCTTTCCAACTCGATTATAAAGAACCTGATGGATCTATCCAGGATTTCCTTATGGGTGAGGTTCGATATGCTGCGTTATATAATACGTTCCCTGAGGAAGCAGAAAAACTTCATGGAAAATTGAAAGAAAATGTGGTGACCCAATATAAATCCTATAAAGAAATGAGTGAATAATCAATTTTATAGTGTTTTGATGCTTCTAACCAAAACACTAATGTCCTCTTTTTAATTAACATATTTTAGAGAATTGGGTGATTTTTCTTGTTTGACCGTGCTCAACAGTTAGCGAATCGGATTAAGAAAGCTGAACAAATACACATTGTGACACATATAGATGCTGATGGGATTGCTGCGGGCGGCATTGCTCTTCAAACACTTGAACGTTTAGGAAAAGATGTGAGTATTGAATGTGTGAAACAACTAGATGAGGGTGTTATGAGCCGACTTCTACAGGCTCGTTATCAATTAGTATGGTTTACAGATCTAGGAAGTAGTATTAGTACAGATTATCCTAAGCTTACAAAGGTTATTACTGATCATCATACCTGTTCGGAGGATTCTGATTTACCGTTTCATCTTAACCCACATTTATTTGGCTTTGATGGTTCCTATGATTTAAGTGGGGCGGGGACTACCTATTTAGTGGCTCGAGCGATTGATGCTGCTAACACTGATTTGGCGGGGTTAGCTATTGTTGGTGCCTGTGGGGATTTACAGGATCGACGTTTTTGTGGGTTACGTGGAACGAATCAAATGGTAGTTGATGAAGGGATTTCCGCAGGGGTTCTTGAGCGAATAATGGATATTCGGTTTTTTGGTCGGGAGACTCGGCCGATTGTTAAGTTGTTAACGTATGCAAGTGACCCGATTATTCCGGGTTTAAGTCGTCGGGAAGATGCATGTACACAGTTTCTTGAGGATTTAGGTATTCGTGTTCGGGAACAAATGGAGTTTCGTCGGTGGATTGATCTATCCTCTGATGAACGGCATACCGTTCTTTCTGCATTATTTAAGTTGTTGTTAGATAAGGGTTTTGGGGCAAAATATGCGGAACGGATTTTAGGAGAGACGTATTTATTATCTCGGGAGGAACCAGGTTCTGAATTGCATGATGCAAAGGAATTTGCTACATTGTTGAATTCAACTGCACGATATGGAAAACATGATGTAGGGTTGAATGTGTGTCTTGGTGATCGACAGGTATGGTTAGATCGAGCGCGTAATTTATTACGAGGGCATCGACAGAATCTGGTTGAAGGATTACAGGTGGCTCATGATGAACAGATTACAAGGTTGAATACTATTCAGTTTTTTCATGCGCATTCGGGGATTCGTGATACGATCATTGGTATTGTGACAAATATGTTGTTAAATACTGAGGAGGTGGACCGTAGTTTACCGTTGTTAGGTTTTGCGGAGACAAAAGAGGGGGATATAAAGGTGTCTGCTCGGACAACTCAAACGTTAGTGAATCAGGGTGTCAATTTATCAGCAGCTATTAAACATGCTGCGCAGCAGGTTAACGGTGTTGGTGGTGGTCATAATATTGCTGCTGGTGCAACCATTCCAAAAGGTGCTGAGGATGCGTTTCTAGGGTTTATGGATACGGAAATCGCTCGTCAGCTTGCTTTGTAGATTTCTAGTACTTCGACATCGAAAATGACTTCAGTATCAGCGAGTGGATGGAGGCTTAAGCGGAAATTGTTATCTGAGCTCCATAGAAATGGTAAAACGGGTTCGAGGGTTTCTTCTGGTATGGGGATGGTGATGTCTTGTGTTTGATTTAGTTCGACTGTTGTGGTGCGGTTGAATTCAAAATAAATAAATTGTCCTGCGTTGTCATATGAGGCATTAATGATCGTATTGGTAACAGATACGACACTGAAATTGACGACTTGACCAAAGGAACTGAGAAATGAAATATTATCGCCGACAACAGGTGAATGAGTGATTACGATGGTGGTTTGGTTTCGGTTAGTGATCGTACTTTTATTTGCAGGGAATCGTATGTTTCCAGCGAGGGTTTGATTTAGTTCTGTCCAGGTGAAATTCTCAGGAATGTCTTCAGGTGGGGTGGTTTCTATCCAGATGAGGGTGTTGTTAATTTTTGTAACCTTTGAGGCATTATTCCATGCGGGATAGAGATCAATAGATTCACCAATGAAATGGGATTGATCTCTAAGAGTATAGATAGCGATCGTGGCATTTGCGTCAAATCCAAGTTCAACCCATTCAGGTAGGGGGGTAGTGTTACGTTTAATGTCAACAATTTTATAGACAACACCGCCAAAAGCGACTAAATCAAGCTCGTCGCCTACTTGAGGTCGAACACCAAAGGCTTTTTCAGGAGGAATAGATCCAATTGTTTTAGATTCTCCTTCTTTTAATCCAATAAGTCCTTCAAGGAATCCGGCGATATAGATATTATCAATTTGATTACTATAGCCACTAAAGTTTTCTGAAGGTATTGCTGAGGTATTAAGAGTTACAAATATTTTAAGGGGTGTGCCACCTGATTTATTTTCAGCGAATGCATAGGATGTATCAAAAATTGTGTTATTATTTGCATAGCGACCGATGTAATGCAGATCGGCATAGTCACCATATCCAATTGATTTTTCGCCTTCAAAAAGATTTTCGATTAATTTAGGATAATAGGTTACGGTAAAGAAGAGTG
>JAHJFH010000145.1 GCA_018824925.1 Thermoplasmatota archaeon | reverse complement strand
GTTATATGAAAAAATAATATCATAAAATAATAAAATACCAAGCGAGACAGATGTTACAATTTACATAAAAAATTCCGCACTTTTTATAAAAAAAATAACTATAACCATCACCCATCGCCACCCAAAAACACCAAAACAACATGATTATAACACAAAACAACCTAACAAAACACCTAAGCCTTAAAAACCCCAAAAATATATCTCACAGCCATCTAACGCATTGAAAAAGGAGAAAAACATGCCAAAAAACAGCCGCAAGCAAATAGATCAAGATGAAAAAAAAATAATCGCTTATCTACAACGCAACGCCAAAGAAAGTATCGATACCATCGCCAAAAAATGTAGCTTCTCCCGCCAAAAAGTCTGGCGCATCATCAAACGACTCGAAAAAACCAAAACCATCTGGGGCTACCACGCTGTTATCGATGATGACAAAGTCAACCGCCATAGCTACATCATGCTCATAAAACGATCCAACGAACCCATGGCAAATAGTACAGATAAAATCATCAATCAAACCATGGAAAAACGTGGCGCAGAAATCAATGTCGACGTTGAATGCAGCAAGCTACTCCATGGCATTTATGACTGGTTTGTCTGTTTTACCGCACCAGATATCCGTGAAGCCAAAAAATTCAGCGAAATATTCAACCGCGAATACCCCAATCTCATCAGCGAAATCCATATCCTTGAAAACATATTCACCGTAAAAAATTCCGGTGTCATCAACCCAAATATAACCCAATTAAAAGATTATTTCTAACTAATACCACCACATTTCAAAAAGGAATTCAGACCTCAGATTTTTCGACGAAGTGCCCGCAACGTCCCTGATGCCCATTGACTCATCAATGAAACCTTCATACCATCCTTTAAATCATAGCTTTGATTACACAACGGAAGCACCAGATCTTTATCAACATGGGCACAGCGTACCACACCCCAGTCATCTTCAGCCTGAATTAAGCGTATACGCTGGGGAAAACGAACAGAAATCATCTGTCGAGCGTTCGCTCGAATGATGCCTACCACCCCATCTAATATACTCTCAGAACAGGGAGGTATACAAGTAACTAATATGTACCGATATCGTCGGCCTTTTACGATCGAACAAGCCCCCCCAATGTTTGTAACCCCTTAAGAAAAATAGAGAGTATTTGAAGGTTAATCTGATTCAATCCGAGGTGCCAAAAGATAGGTGACATGGCCATTGTTTTCAGCAATATCAAAATCCACCCGAATCGGATTATCCGTCCCTAAATGAATAGTCACTGGATTCTCATTTTTTACCGGTTTTATCATGTTACTGAAATAATCAATAGAAAACATGCTTTTGAATTTCCCCGGAGCATCAAGCTCAATTAAGAGATCCTTTGGAAGCTTCAAATTTACGGTATCAGTATCACCCTCAGCAAATAACTCAAACGCCTCCTTATCCATACTTAGGGCAAGATGATCAGACACAGCCTCAGATGCTCGAACACCCCGGCTGAGCTCATCTGCTTTCACCACCGCTTTCGCAGGAAGATTTAAATTAGGGACCTTTGAATCCGGCATACCTGCAGTATCAATTAACCCCATCCGTCGAACCAAATTCCCAATCTTAACAATTAACCGGTTAGATTTCTCATCATATTCAAGAGACACAATATCCCCTGCTAATGCTAACCGCATAATACCACTAAGTTTATCAAGATCAATACCCAATTCCATAGGTTCTGCAGTATATTCATCAAACGCTGATTTATTCAATTCAAGATCAACCATAGCAACATGAGCAGGATCAACCGCACGTATAGAAATCCCCTCCTTGGAGATATTAAACTTGGCCTCATTCACTAGTGGTGAAGTTACGTCAATGATTGCCTTTATGATTTCCGATTTTACTTTTGCAGTGAACATAGAACGCCTCCCCAGATAAGCGTATAAATTGAATGTCCCGCGGATTTATAACACTGACGGTATTTTCATAATACTGGTATCAGGAGATAAAAAGAGATAAAAAAAAAGTGAAAAAAAGGATGTTTATTGATTTAATACATTGAACATCGAAAGATCAAATCCACGGACCGTCATCGCACGACCAACCATAATCGTCCAACTCTTATCCCAGAGG
>JAHJFH010000144.1 GCA_018824925.1 Thermoplasmatota archaeon | reverse complement strand
ATCAAAAGAAAAATGGGCACAGCAGAAAAAATAAAACTCAGAGGAAAAGAGTATTCACCACAACAAATCTCAGCATTTATACTGCAAAAAATCAAAAAAGATGCTGAGGATTTCATCGGAGAAACCATTAAAGACGCAGTAATTACGGTACCAGCATATTTTAATGATGATCAACGACAAGCAACCAAAGATGCTGGAGCTATCGCTGGATTAAATGTCCGTCGTATCATCAATGAACCCACAGCAGCATCCCTAGCATATGGTCTTGATAAGAAAGGTGACCATAAAATCGCTGTGTATGATTTCGGAGGAGGCACTTTTGATATCACACTTATGGAAGTTGGTGAAGGAGTCTTTGAAGTTCTATCAACCAATGGAGACACCAAACTCGGTGGATCAGATATGGACCAAGCATTGGTTGATTATATCGCCAACGATTTTAAGAAAACCCATAAAGTTGATCTTCGATCCAATCCTAGTACCCTTCAACGAATTCTGGAAGCCGCAGAAAAAGCTAAAATGGAGCTATCATCCACCATTCAGACAGACATTAATCTCCCTTATATCTCCGTCGTTGACAAAGAACCAAAACATCTTGAAACGAAGCTAACACGAGCGAAATTTGAGGAAATCATATCATCATTTGTTGAAAAAACGGAAGCTCCCTGTTTACAAGCCCTGAAAGATGCTAAACTGAAACCAAGTGATATCGATCATGTTGTCTTAGTTGGTGGTACAACACGAATCCCGCTTGTCATACAAAAAGTTGAAGAGCTATTTGGCCAGAAACCTAAACGCGATGTCGACCCTATGGAATGTGTTGCGATTGGCGCAGCCATTCAAGCAGGTGTATTATCCGGAGATATCGATAAAGACATCGTTCTTTTAGATGTTACACCACTTACCTTAAGTATTGAAACACTTGGAGGTGTTACAACACCATTGATTGATCGAAATACCACAATCCCTGCAAAAAAAAGCAAGATTTTCTCAACCGCAGCAGATAATCAAACCAGTGTTGATATCAATGTCTTACAAGGAGAACGACCGATGGCCCTTGATAATAAAAGCCTTGGTCGATTCCATCTTGATAGTATACTCCCAGCTCCACGAGGCATTCCTCAGATTGAGGTATCCTTTGATATCGATGTCGACGGAATCCTAAATGTTTCTGCAAAGGATCTAGGGACAAACAAAGAACAATCAATACGTATCACCGGCTCAACAAAACTTTCTGATTCTGATATAGAACGGATGAAAAAAGAAGCAAAGGAACATGAAGAAGAAGACAAGAAACGCAAGGAACGAATTGAAACCCGTAATACCGCTGACGCTCTGGTTCATAGTACCGAAAAAGCCTTAAAAGAACTCGGGGATAAATTAACCGCTGAGGATAAGACTGCCATTGAGGAGCGAGTAAAGGAATTACGAGAAGCTCTTACAGGTGATGATACCGATAAGATAAAACAACAATCAGAGGCGTTACAGGAGGCATTCGGGAAGGCTTCATCTGCGATTTATCAACAGGCACAACAACAATATCAGCAACAACAAGGACAACAAGCTGATAACATGGGATCAACGGGAGATGACAATACGATCAACGCTGATTTCAAAGTAAAGGACGAGAAAAAGAAGGATAAAAAATAAATAAAGGAAAATATCCCTTCAATACCCCCCTCCCTATAGTAGTGCCTCAACTTTTTTTATCTGTGGTTTAATAATCATAATTGGGCAGTTAACACAATGCAGCACTTCCTCAGATACACTACCAAGGATAAATCGGTCCATACCCTTCCGCGCATGGGTAACCATCACAACTAAATCATTATCGTTTACATATTTTATGATTTCACGAGCAGGCGCATCACCGACAATAATTTCTGTAATGACTTTCACGTTTTTTAATTCAACGACTTTCCGGTAATGATCAAGCACCACCTCATGTTCGGAACGAAGTTTTTTCTCCAATGCTGCTGAGGCAATAAATTGATTGGAATCATCAATGGAAATAATTGCGACATCAATACCAAGCAGTTTTGCAAGCGTTGATCCTTGATCGACCGCAAGTTTTGCTTCCTCAGATCTATCGACTGGGATAACAACCCGATTTATTCCTTGCATACCCATCAAATCCCATATATTAACATGGATTTCTTTTAACCCCCCATCATCTCATATAGGTCAAATTGATTGAGAGAGGTCTCTCCTCTGAAATCCATGATTGGTTATAGGTCAATAACAGGTATTCTTTTAAAAATATTATTACTTTGGCCTGGTTCATAATTCCAATGGGGAGGAAATACATTAAGAATAATTGAGTGCATCCGATTTTTTGGTGAAATGGGATGCACTCACAAGAGCAATTACAGCTCTT
>JAHJFH010000019.1 GCA_018824925.1 Thermoplasmatota archaeon | reverse complement strand
GGTATCATTAAGCTCAAACGATGCCGTATTAGCGATATGGGTCCTGACAGGCAGCTTACTTTTGGGCCGCTTGGATCCTTCACTTGGATCTTTGCGATTTGCCATGGTGGACTCACAGAACTTTAGAACATTCCACCCTTTTTTTTCTTTTTTTTTATTTTCTGTATCTTTATTGATAAATTTAGGTTAGTTGGACTGTATTGTAGGGATAAGGTTTAAATGGTATGGCATGAATTTACGTTCAATGTCCCTATTTCGAGAATTAGCACGTTTTTTTCTTGGACTTATTTTCATTATTGGTGGTTTTGTAGTATTTATGTCAATAGCTTTAGTTAATGATATGTATAGTTCAGATATTACTCGGCATTATCTCATAATGGCAGCAGGATTTATCCTAATTCTTATTGGTATTGTTTTTATGTATCTATTTGTGAAAAAAGATATGGTGAAACAGAATTAGACCAAACCCGCGAGAAAATCAAAGAACTCTATGATGAGGTCGTACGAAATGGGTAGACCATCTTTTTTTACAGGATTTACACGAAACCTCATCCTTGTTGGCATAGTAAGTCTATTTACTGATCTGAGCAGCCAAATGGTCTTTCCCTTAATACCGCTCTATCTTGTTACGCTGGGTGCGAGCGCATGGATCATAGGATTAGTAGAAGGCGCTGCTGAAACCACTGCATCACTTCTCAAAGTGTTTTCCGGGTATTGGTCAGATATTATAAAACAACGGAAACCCTTTGTTCTCACAGGCTATAGTCTATCAACTATAGCAAAACCCTTGTTTGCTTTAGCTACCTCCTGGCCTTTTATCCTTTTTGTCAGAATATTTGAACGAGTTGGAAAGGGCATCCGAACTGCCCCGCGTGATGCAATTATCGCAGAGTCTGTAGACTCATCAATACGAGGAAAAGCCTATGGATTTCATCGTGCTCTTGATGGCATCGGATCCATCTCTGGTGCAATACTTGCTTTTCTACTCTTACCAATACTTGGATTTACAAACATCTTTCTCCTAGCTGTACTCCCTGGCCTAATAGCGGTTTTCTGTATAGTGTTCATCAAAGAAAAAAAGATTCCTAATAGAGAAAAACGGGTCAAAACCACCTCATTTAAAGTGAGTTTGAAAGCATTACCATATAATTTAAAACTTTTTATTTTCGTCTCATCGGTTTTTACATTTGGGCACCTTGGTTATGCATTTATCTTGTTAAAAGCACGAACCATTGGTCTATCAAATGACACAGCACTCTTATTGTATATCATATTTTATCTTGTGTATACCTTGTCTGTTATCCCTTCTGGTATATTCTCTGATAAAATCGGTAGGAAACCGGTTCTCATACTTGGTTATATGCTCTTTGCTGTAACCGCTATTAGTCTTATTTTCACCTCACAGATTTATACCCTTTTAATTGTATTTATCATATATGGTTTGTTTTTTGCCATGGTCGATGGGGTGCAACGAGCCTTTGTTGTTGATTTATCACCACCTGAGTTAAAAGCAACAGCGTTGGGAACTTTTCATACAGCAATTGGTCTGGTTGCGCTTCCCGGTGGATTACTTGCTGGAATTATCTGGGATACGATATCTCCTGAAGCAACCTTTGTGTTTGCTTTAGTTTTGACGTTATGTGCTTTATTGTTATTCATGTTTGTAAAAAATAATGGAAAGTGAGTAATTTTTTTTGAGTTTAATTTTTTCCCTAATTTCACCCAAAATACCATTTAAAAAATTGATGAGAGGGATCAACAAAACTCCCTTTGATCAAACCATTAGGATTCACTTTTCTCTAGGCACTTACTGGTATTTATAATATACTTACAGAGTAATGATTTTACAGATATCAACGGTGTTATATACAGGGTTTTGATACGGTGAATAAAATGGTGGAAAAAAGAACATTAGGGACCTTTGAAAAATATCTGACAATTTGGGTAATAGTATGTATTATTGTAGGTATACTCCTTGGTAAACTCATTCCGAATGTAGCAGGATTTCTTAATACCTTACAATATTTCCAAGTTTCTCTTCCTATTGCGATTTGTCTGTTTTTCATGATTTACCCTATCATGGTTCAAATTGATTTTCGAAAGGTTGTTGAAGCAGGGAAAACACAAAAACCAGTGATGCTTACTCTAATTGTGAACTGGGCTATTAAACCTTTTACGATGGCTTTTTTTGCCTGGTTATTTATGAGTATTTTATTTTCTTCATATCTTGATCCAGAACTTGCATCAAGTTATACCGCTGGTATGATTCTTCTTGGTGTGGCTCCGTGTACTGCAATGGTTCTTGTTTGGAGTTATCTTTCAAAAGGAAACATGGGTCATACACTGGTTATGGTAGCTATTAACTCGTTGACTATGCTATTTTTATATGCTCCATTAGCAGGATTTCTTCTTGGGGTAACTGATATTATTGTTCCGTGGGAGACCATTGGATTATCTGTTAGTGTCTATGTTGGAATACCTCTTATTTTTGGGTATATTTCACGCTCACAATTGCTAAAATATAAGGGGAAAGAATGGTTTGAAAAATCGTTTGCACCATCATTGCATTATATTGCTATTGTTGCACTTCTGATAACTCTGATATTATTGTTTAGTTTACAGGGAGACGTTATACTAGAACAACCAATAATTATCGTCATGATTTTTATTCCATTATTTATTCAAAATCAGTTCATTTTTTGGCTTACCTATGGTGGGGCGAAAATTATTGGGCTTGCTTATGAAGATGCTGCGCCATCTGCACAGATTGGTGCCAGTAATCATTTTGAGGTAGCAATAGCTGTTGCAATAATGCTTTTTGGTTTGTCTTCAGGCGCAGCATTAGCTACAGTTGTAGGAGTTTTAATGGAAGTGCCTGTGATGCTATTACTTGTTAAAATTAGTTTAAGAACACAACATTGGTTTAGAAAAGAACAATATCTTAATTGATCTGAACTGGCATCTGAAAAATAGATGTTCTAACCGTAGTTTTACTCCTTTAACTTCCTTCGTACACGCTCAATTTGGTCGAAATTAATATGATGACTTTGTATGTAAATAAATTTGAGTGATAAAGTTATTTTTTATTTGCTATATTTCTTAGGGTTTTCATCGAAGGTTTTTTTGCATCCTGGTGCGCAGAAGTAGTATTTTTTGCCTTTATAGGTTGATATGTATTTGGCGTTTTTTTCATCAACAGTCATTTTACATATTGGGTCTATTGCCATCTATTATTTCACCTCCCTATAGTTTCTGGTTTTTTTTGTATTGGGGGGATATAGTTTTTTAGTAATAATGAGAGGGTTATAACAGTAACTGAACTCATTGCCATGGCAAGGCCTGCAAGTTCTGGTCTGAAGGTGATGCCATAGAAGGGGTAGAGGATTCCTGCAGCAACAGGGATGAGGGCAGTGTTGTAGGCAAAGGCCCAGAAAATGTTTTGTTTGATGCGGGTCATGACTTTTTTGCTTAGTTGTATCGCTGCGACCGCGTCGAGGAGATCGTTTTTTACAAGGACTATTTCTCCGCTTTCAAGGGCGATGTCGGTTCCACTACCGATGGCGATACCGACATCTGCTTGGGCAAGGGCTGGTGCGTCATTAATACCGTCGCCGACGAAGGCGACGATGTGTTTTTGTTGTTGGAGTTTTTTGACTTCTGCTGCTTTTTCCTGGGGGAGGACTTCAGCGAGGACAGTGTCGATGCCTAGCTGTTTTGCAACGGCATTAGCGGTGCGTTTGTTATCCCCGGTGATCATGATGACGTGTAATCCCATGTTTTTGAATGCGGTGATTGCGGTTTTGGTGGTGTCTTTGATGGTGTCAGCAACAGCGATGATGCCGATAATTTTGTTATTTTGACTGATAAGAATAGCGGTTTTTCCTTCAGCTTCTAGATGAGTAAGTTGTGTATCTATTTCTTTGGTTGGTATGTTTTTTTCGGAAAATAGTGATCTGTTTCCGACGATGATTTCTTTGTCTTTGATGGTTGCAATAACACCTTTTCCACTGATGTTGTTGAAATTGTTGACTTTTGTGAGGCGGATGTTTTTTTGTTGTGCATATTGTACGATGGCTTTGGCAAGGGGATGGGTAGCGTTTTGTTCAATGCTTGCAGCGATTTGAAGTACCGTGTTTTCATCGGTGTTATAAGGTATGATGTCGGTGACGTCAGGTTTTCCTTTGGTCAGGGTACCTGTTTTGTCAAAGATGATTGTAGTGAGTTTTTGGGGGAGTTCGAGTGCTTCTCCTTTTTTGATGAGAACACCAAGTTCTGCTCCGCGGCCTAGGCCAACGGTAACAGCGGTGGGTGTAGCAAGACCGAGGGCGCAGGGGCAGGCAACAACGAGGACTGATATGAGGGTGGAGAGTGAGAAGAGGAGGCGGTTTTCAAGGGTTTGGCCAAAGATGAAGTACCAGGCGAGAAATGAGGCAATGGCGATAGTGAGGACGATGGGGATGAAGTAGGTGACGGCTTTATCGGCGATGCGTTGGACAGGTGGTTTGGATCCTTGGGCCTCTTGGACCAGGGTGATGATTTGGGAGAGCATGGTGTCTTTACCGATTTTTTCTGTGGTGATGGTGATGACACCGTTTTGGTTGAGGGTGCCGCCGATGACAGGAATATTTTTCTTTTTGAGGACGGGGATGGGTTCTCCGGAGATCATGGATTCATCGACGTAGCTTTCTCCATCGATGACGATGCCGTCGACGGGGATTTTTTCTCCGGGTTTAACGATGAGTGTGTCATGTATTTGGACGTCTTCGATGGGGATGTCAGTTTCTTGATTGTTGCGGATGACATGGGCGGTTTTGGGTTGCAGGCCAATGAGTTTTTTTATGGCATCTGATGTTTTGCCTTTGGCCTGTGTTTCGAGGTAACGTCCGAGGGTGAGGAAGGTGGCGAGCATCACTGCGGTTTCATAGAAGAGAAATTCGCGGGTGAGAACGATTTGGAAGGTGCCAAAGATGCTGGCGGTGTAGGCGACGCCGATGCCCATGGAGTACATGACATCCATGTTGAGTGTGGTGTTTCTGAGGGCGTGGTAGCCGGCGATGAAGATGGGGTAGCTGATGTAGATGAAGGCGGGTGTGGAGACGATGAGCATGAAATAGGCCATGGGGAATGGCCAGGTGAGGGGAAGGTACATGAGTGCCATGAGGGGGATGCTGACGGAGAATCCGATGATGATACGGTTTCGTTTTTGTGTAAGGCTTTTAGTTCGTGCTTTTTCCTCTTGGTCAGTGGTTGTGTCTCCTTCAACACCGAGATAGTGATAGCCGAGTGATTCGATAGTTTTTTTGAACTCAGCAATAGAGGTGAGGTTGGGGTTGTAGGTGATATACGCTTTCTCGGCGCTGAGATTGACCTGGACATTGATGACGCCATCGAGTTTTTTGATGGCGTCTTCTATGGTTTTGACGCACATGGCGCAGGTCATGTCACCGATTTTGATGATTGTTTTTTCGTTGATGACTTCGTAGCCTGCATCAGTGACGGCTTTGTTGAGATCTGTGAGTGTGACGGTTGTGGGGTTGTATTCTATGGATGCGGTTTCGGTGCCGAGATTGATTTGTGCTTTGGTGACGCCTCCGAGTTTTTTGAGTGATTTTTCGATGGTTTGTGCGCAGGTGGCGCAGGTAATACCTGCTATTTTGAGTTCAGTTTTTTTCTGTTCTTTTGTCGTTTGAAAACCCCCATATTGGTTGTTGTAATAGTTTGTTATTTTTAATAGTACGGTTTATGGTGTTTTTTTTTAGCATTGTTTTTAATTGGTGATTATACTTTCATAGTAAGTAATACTGGTTTAGAAATTGTGGGAGATTTTGGTATATGATATTGAAAAAACAGCAGATGATGGTTGTTGGGGTTATCGTTATTGTTTTGCTTAGTGTAGTGGTTATTTTGGTTTTAGATAATGAGGGTTTTTTTGGGGATGAGTATTATGCTTCGTATCCTGTGATGAGTCGTGGTGATTTTGAGATTTTAGATACTGCGTATGTAGATTTTGAAGATTTGAAACAGACTATGAGTGCTGTGGATGCGCGGCAACAATTACTCTTTAGTTTGAATGAGACTGCGGGTGTTGTGAAAACTGAGCTTGGTGTTGATGGGTATACGATTTTTATTACGTATGCTGATGGTGGTTTTGCGGCGGTTGATACGTTTGATCTTGATGAGGTTCTTTCATCTACTGCTGAAGGTAATGAGGCTGATTATCTTTTTATGGGTGGGTATAGAATGTAGTATGTGGGGGGTTGTAGAAATCCTCTATGATGAGATAAATAAAAAATAGAGGATTTCTTGATTTTCCTAATGTAATAAGATTTGTAGCTAAAATGCGGATTGCTAGATATCTTCGTCGGTTGTGGATATTTTT
>JAHJFH010000143.1 GCA_018824925.1 Thermoplasmatota archaeon | reverse complement strand
GAAGATGAATCAACAACAATTCCACCTGTTTTTCCGATAGTGCAGCCTATTTGTTGAGCGAGTTGTGTTTCGGGTCGAGTTCCAGTTGTTACTATGATAAGTGATGCATCGATAGTTGTGCGTTCTTGAGTGTTATTATTTTTTATTTGAGCGCCAGTTGCTTTATTGTTTTGTAGTGTAATGGTTTCCACTACATGATCTGGGTAGAGATGTAGTTTTTGTGAAAGATAGTTATGAACTAGGGTTGCCATGTCTTGATCAAGTGAGTTAGCTAAAATATGGGGGAGTGCTTCGATAACAGAGACGTTCATGCCTTTATGGGTAAGAGCATCAGCAAGTTCAAGGCCTATAAGTCCGCCTCCGATGATGATTGCTGGTTGGTCTTTTTTTATTGCCTTTTGTATGTTTTTGCCATGTTCGATGGTACGCAGTGTGTTTACTCCTTTGGGTAACGGGTTCTTACCTTTGAGGTTATGGATTGGTGGAATCCATGGGCGTGCTCCTGTAGCTAAAATAAGGGTGTTGTATGTTATTTGAAAGGTTTTATTGTCTTTAGAAGCGGTGATGGTTTTTTTTGGGTGATTAATGTTGGTTACTTGGGTATTAAGATGGAGTGTGATTCGTTCTTTGGTGAACCATTCAGTGGGGTATTCAATTAATTTGGTAAATGAGGGGATCGTTCCTTTGATAGCGTAAGGTAATCCGCATTTGGAATAGTAGGGATAATTTCCTTGCTCAACGATGGTTATGGGTGTTTTTCTATCAGTTTTTCGAGCGAATTGAGCTGCAGCTCCTCCGCCAGCTCCGCATCCGACAATTACGATGTGGTTCTCATCAGTCACGATTAACCCCCATGTCACAAATAATGGTAGGTCATTTAAGGTTTGTTGAAAATGAGGATGATAGATATATCAAACTTATTAGAAATCTGATTTCTTTCGAAGTATGAGAAGAATGAAAATCAAGGTGAGTATTCCGAGGAGAATACTATTGAGTGTGGTTAGAGTAAATTCCTGATTTTCTAGGGATGATGATTGTGTTGATGTGTAATAATTGTTGAGTAGTATTGCTTCTGACCATGTTATGAAATCTACGATAGCTGTTAATGATTTATCGTGATCAGTTTCTTGTTCACTAAGATATGGTTTTGTTTGAAAATGTATGCTAAGGTTGTATCTATCGATTTGTTCGAGGATATACCAACGAGTGTCTACAATGCTATTAATTATCGTTTTAAGGTGTGTTTGATAAGGCTTTGTTTCTGGGATTTTCAGAAGGCTTTGATAAACGTTTGTCATCTTTTGTATCGAGTGTAGGTAGGTTTGGTTCCACAGGGTTGTTATCTGGGGTTGTATTTGTGTTCGAATAGCATTATTCGATTCGGTGCCAAGGAGTTGCCAAATGGTTTCTGTTGCATAGGCTTGTTGTTGCATCTGAGTATCGATGGTGGTGAAGTATGATGAGGAATTGCTTGATATGGATTTGGTAAGGATGAGGTGTTCGTATTGTTCGGTTTCGCTAAGCAACACAGTTTCGCAGGCTTCACAAAGCGGTATCAAGGTTGAATGACCCCAGGTTTCGACAAGATCAAGTGATAGTTGCGCTGCATCTCCAGTGGTATACGGCAAATATATGTCATTTGTTTCGATATGAATGGGTACATAAATGGATGAGCAGGCGTGATTTGCTGAGAACCAGCCGCTACTTAAGATGGTATAGTTTGTAGTGGGTATTTTGTAGACCATAACAGCTTCGTATGGATATGCTGGTTCGCATATTCCGCGGAGACCATCGAGATCATCGCGATGAAGTCGTGACCAACGAAACATATCGTTTAGAGTGATATTTCCGGATTTTTCGGTAATATACGAAAGTAAAAGTTGTTCCCAAGCATGATATATATTTTCAACAGTGATTATTGCTTGTTTTCCTTGGATTGAGTGAAGTGTGATGCTATAATCCCCTACAGTTTCTCGTTCACCAAGTGGTATCTCCACTGTTTTACCAACAAATTTTAGTCGACCATATTCGAATTTTAATGGGGGTGTTTGCCTAGCTATGATGGAGTTTGGTTTGATGCCGGTTATTCGAACACCAAACAAAGATTGAAGATGAATCGTTTGTCCACGATGGACAAGTTGTTGTTTAACGGTATCAAAGGATTTTGCTATCGGTCGTTTTTTCAAGAGTTGCGATTGCCATAACACCTTGGGATAATTAGAGATTACACAAATATCCTTGATTTCTTTCACATCATATCGATAGGCGTCTGCTTCTATGAGATATCCTTTCTGCGGTCCAACAACAAAAAGATTTTCTGATACACCGGTTGCGTGGAATTGATCGACACATACGTTGGTAAGGAGGTTGACTGCATCATCTTCTGTTTGTGCTTGTTCACAAGCATAGCGAATCCAATCGAAATCATCCCAGGCATATTTCCTTGGATTAATCCAATTCGAGTTTGTATCGGCATCGCCATAGGCAAGTCCTACGCTGCTGAGACTCATACCTGCTTTGACGATTTCTGGGAGGGTATCACCTTTAGTGGCGACACCTATATACGAGTTCTTAACGGTAAATGAGAGTTGTTTTCCGGTTTGAGGGTGAGGGTATTTGTAGGTTGTACCTTTAGGGACAAGAGTGAGTACTTGAAGTCCAGGTCTACTTGGATCTCTTACTTTTAAAAACAGGTTATACTCTCCATCTGTTGTATTGTTCATAGCTACTATGTCTTTGCACGCTGTTAAAGTGTAACAACTAGATAGCAATAAATTTAGCAGAAGGAGCGCAAATAGTAGAGAGCGGATGGTATACCGCATAAGTTATATATATAATCTTTAAAAATATAAAAATTGTGTTATAGACTTGTTGTAGGAATGTGTTTTCGGGTTCTTTTTATGATTTAGGCGATTCTTTTTTTGGTTTTTT
>JAHJFH010000018.1 GCA_018824925.1 Thermoplasmatota archaeon | reverse complement strand
CGTGATTGTTTTGCCTCATTGTTTACCAATCGAGCCATATCATACCGTACCGACAAAGGCTTTGATCATTTTAGCGTCTACCTCTCAGTTGGTGTTCAAAAAATGGTACGATCAGACCTAGCATCCTCTGGTGTAATGTTCTCTATTGACACAGAAAGCGGATTTCAAAACGCTGTCTATCTGACAGGCGCCTATGGTTTAGGAGAAAATGTCGTCCAAGGCGCAGTCAATCCCGATCAGTTCTATATCTTTAAACCAACCCTCATCCAAGGACACCGGCCAATATTAGAAAAAAAAATTGGTTCAAAAGAAAAACGATTAATATATGGTGAACATGGAACAATACAACAAGAAGTTAGTGAAGACGACCGGCGGAAGTTCGTAATAAATGATGAGGAAATTCTCACCCTCGCTCGCTGGGCGTGTATCATAGAAGACCATTATCAAAAACCAATGGATATCGAATGGGCAAAAGATGGAAACACGGGTGCTCTTTATATCGTTCAAGCGCGACCAGAAACCGTCCACTCTCAAAAAGATATCGCTATATTACAAACCTATGTCCTTGAAGAACATGGGGATGTCCTTGCAGAAGGAGAAGCCGTTGGCAATAAAATTGGTCAAGGCGAAGTAAATGTGATCGCAGATGCAAAGGATATCCACCAATTCAAAAACGGACAGGTTCTTGTAACAGATATGACCGACCCGGACTGGGAACCCATCATGAAAATCGCGGGAGCTATCGTTACTAACCGCGGTGGACGAACCTGCCATGCCGCGATTATTTCACGTGAACTAGGAATTCCTTGCGTAATTGGGACCGGTGACGGAACATCACGCATAACCATGGGGTCTCAAGTAACCGTTGACTGTTCACAAGGAGTCGGTAGAATCTACAACAATTTACTAAAATTCCGAGTAGATGAACTCGAACTAGACAGCCTTCCAGAAACACAAACGAAAATCATGATGAATGTAGGCAGCCCAGAAAAAGCATTCCAACAAGCACAAATCCCAAATGATGGTATAGGACTCGCCCGTGAAGAATTCATCATCAACTCACACATAGGAATTCACCCACTTGCTCTCATCGAATATGAACAGCTAAAAAACAGAATGCATGATGACCAAAAAATCACTGAAGTTATCCAAACCATCGATCAAAAAAGCTATGGATACACCAATAAAGTAGAATACTTTGTTGATACCCTCGCCCGTGGTATCGCAAAAATCGCCGCAGCATTCTATCCTAATGACGTCATTGTACGCATGTCCGATTTTAAAACCAATGAATATGCAAATCTCGTAGGCGGATTCCTATATGAGCCAGAGGAACACAACCCCATGATCGGCTGGCGTGGAGCATCCCGATATTATGACTCAAAATTTAAACCAGCTTTTGGTCTAGAATGTCAGGCATTAAAAAAAGCTCGTGAAGAAATGGGTCTAACCAATATTATACCTATGATACCTTTCTGCAGAACACCCGATGAAGGCCGAAAAGTCATCGAAATCATGAAAGAATATGGTCTAAGAAGAGGAGAAAACAATCTTGAAATATATGTCATGTGTGAAATTCCTTCAAATGTTGTTCTCGCAGATCAATTCGCAGACATATTCGATGGTTTCAGCATTGGCTCAAACGATTTAACCCAACTCACTCTTGGGCTGGACCGCGATTCAGATCTCGTGGCTCATATTTTCGATGAACGCAATGATGCGGTTAAAAGACTCGTGAAGCAAGTCATCACCACTGCGCATAACCATACTCCCCGACGAAAGGTTGGTATTTGCGGTCAAGCACCCTCAGATTTTCCTGAATTCGCCGAATACCTTGTTGAATGTGGCATCGACAGTATATCATTAAACCCAGATACTGTCATAAAAACACGGTTAACAATCGCCGAATCTGAAAAACGTCGTACCGAACAAATTATCCAAGAATAACGCCACATCAATAACACAACAGAAAAAATATATTCTTCATAACAAAAACAAATAAGATACCATGGAACTCATCCCTCTTATATACATTCAAAAAAGAAAGATCCATCCGGGACCCACAAATCGCACATGTGATACTAATGACCTTTTCAATCAAATTAAAACAGATACACCTCTGTATATATATGATCTTGATGGGATCAATAATGATAAACCAAACCTATGCCTTCTCCAAAAAATAAATCAAAACATAACCGT